>JAILBW010000079.1 GCA_024680695.1 Bacteroidaceae bacterium | reverse complement strand
ACTTGGAGCGACTGGCACCATTCATACCAGTCGGTGAGGTCGGACGACCATACCACCATCTTACGTACGCCTGTGCCGTCGGGATAGAAGGTGTAGGTCTCCTCCGACCAGTCACCCCATCCCGTCTCGCTGTCTTGGAAGGGGAATTTCTGGTTCACGCCGACTGGTGCGTTCCGCCAGAGCACGACGGTGCGCGCCGGTGTGTTCTCCAGTATCCTCACACTCGAGAAGTCGGCATGCTTGTCGCTCATCGACTCGCAGCAGCCCCAGCCGGTGACATGTCGGCGCTCCACGAACTCGTTGCTCATCCAGAAGCCCTTCTCGGTGACGAAGCATGGTGCATACTCGATGCCCCGCCAGAAGACCAGTCGGAAGGGGCGCTGTTCGCCGAACCCTACGACAACATCTGGCGTATCACCGCGCCACTGCTCGTCCCATTGTTTGTAATATTTCAGGGGAATGTACCACGAGCCGAAAGCCATCGGCTGCTCGGGACCGGAAGGCAGGCGCCGTACCTCGAAGGGTGGGGGAGCAGGCTGGCGATGCCGTTCCCGCAGGATGCGGGTGTAGCTCTCGCTTCCCTCGAAGATGCGCAGCAAGTCCATCGCGCCGTCGAGCGAGCAGTAGATGGGTATCGACTCGTTCTCGTACTGGCTGGGCACCTTGAAGGGGGTGCGGCCTATCCACATGTCACTCTCGGGACGATTCCACTTGCCAGCAGCGTCGTGCGCGGCAACGGTCTTGCCGTTTACAGCCAGCTTCAGTCCCTGAGTGTAGTCATACACGCAACTGATGCGCGACCAGCGGTTTAGCGCGAGTGCTTCCTCGCCGCGCACGGCAATCCATTCCCCGCAGGGGGCTATCCGAAACGATGGGATGCCGTGGGCGTCAATCTCCAGGGCAAAGCCCGAGGGTGCCTCGTCGGCTCCACTCTGCCAGGCAATCAGCGGACACGGACTCTTCGGATAGGCGGCCGGTGCGAACCACAGGTCGATGGTGAAGGATTTCCCGATTGCCGCTATTCGTGCGGCGGGTACGACAATCCGCGTCGTGAATCCGTTGAAGAGGATGGCGTTGCCTTCGACACCCCTTATCCAATCGCACTGCGGAGTGACGGCCAATGTGCCAGTATCGCCTACGGCGGCGAGCTGCAGGCCCGAGACTTCATTGAAGTCCAGACCCAGAAGTAATGCCTCGTCGGCCGACGCCTGCAGCCATGAGCCGCCCATACAGAAGGCGAGCGACAGAAGGAATCTCGAAAGCTTCATGTGCCAGTCAATCATTAATAATGTATTGTGCGAAATGATGATTGCCTACCAGATGGTGACGCGCTCGGCCTTGGGCACGAACATGGGGTCGTCCTCCGTGATGCCGAATGCCTCGTACCAAGCGTCGATATGCGGCAGCTGTCCGTCCACGCGCCACTTGCCGAGCTCGTGAGGATCGCTCTTCACCCGCTTGCGTATCTCCTCGTCGCGGATGTTCTGTCCCCAAACGTTGGCGTAGGCCAGGAAGAAGCGCTGCTCGGGCGTGAAGCCGTCGAGCACGGGAAGGGGAGCGGCAGCTGTGGCATTCTTGAAGGCCTGGAAGGCGACCATCAGTCCACCGTGGTCGGCCATGTTCTCGCCCAGCGTGAGCGAGCCGTTGGCGTGCAGGTTCTCGGCAGGCAGCACGACGATGCTGTCGTGGAAGGTCCGCATCACCTGGATGCGCTCCTCGAAGCGCTGGCGGTCTTCGTCGCTCCACCAGCGGCGCAGGTTGCCCTCCTTGTCGTACTGCGAACCTTGGTCGTCGAAGCCGTGGGTCATCTCATGCCCGATGACTACGCCGATGGCACCATAGTTGAAGGCATCGTCGGCCTGCATGTCGAAGAACGGAGGCTGCAGGATGCCGGCGGGGAAGCATATCTCGTTGGTCGTCGGGTTGTAGTAGGCGTTCACCGTCTGCGGTGTCATGTACCATTCGTCCTTATCGACAGGCTTGTTCAGTTTGGTGCGAATCATGTCCTTTATCTCCCATTCATTGCAAGCCAGCATGTTGCGCAGGTAGTTGTCGCCGATGGCGAGGTCGCCGTAGTCCTTCCACTTGTCGGGATAGCCCACCTTCACGTAGAAGGCATCCAACTTCTCCTGCGCCACTTTCTTTGTCTCGTCGCTCATCCAGTCCTGTACGGCGATGCGTTCGCCGAGTGCCACCTGCAAGTTGGCCACCAGGCGCTCCATGCGCTCCTTGGCCTCGGGCGGGAAGAAGCGCTCGACATAGAGCTGGCCCAGTGCCTCGCCCAGTGCGCCCTCGACGGAAGATACGGCACGCTTCCAGCGCGGACGGTCCTCCTGTTTGCCGCTCATGGCGGTGCCGTAGAAGTCGAAGTTCAGGGCGCGGCTCTCGTCGTCGATGTAGGACGAAGCCATGTTCAGGGCGTGCCACAGATAGACGTTCTGCAGGGCTTCGGGTGTCTCTTCCTTCAGCACCTTCTCCACCTCATGGATGGCAACGGGCTGACCCAGGCACACCTCCTTGATTTCCTGGTCGGTGAAGTTCTTGAAGTAGGCATCCCAGTCGATGCCGGCAAACTGCGTCTTCAGTTCTTCGTAGCTGAGTTTGTTGTAGTTAGCCTCTGGGTCGCGCAGTTCGGTCATGCTCTTGCTGGCGCGCGCCAGGCGAGTCTCGATGCGCATGACGTCGGCGGCCATCTGTGCGGCATCAACGTCCTTGAAGCCCTGATGCTGGGCCAGGTTGGTGATGTACTTCACGTAGGCCTCGCGAATCTTCTGCGTCTCGGGGTCGTCATCGACGTAGTAGTCTTTTTGCCCGAGCGTCAGTCCGCCCTGGTAGATGCTGACCAGATTGTTCTTCGAGTCTTTCTCGTCGGCTCCGATATACATGCCGAAGAGTCCCGGCACACCCTGGCGCTGCATGCGCGGCCACACGTCGGCGAGCCACTGTTCCGTCACTTCGCGCGACGACCGGTAACCGTCGCAGAGCAGGAATTCCTCGAGGGCACCCCAGTAGTGCTCGTTCAGGTTCACGCTGTCCATTGCCGACTGGTAGAGGCTGGCAATCTTCTGTGCCACGCTGCCCTCGGCATTCTCCTGAGCAGCTACGCCCTCGATGAGTTCGCGCAGTTGCTTGTTGTTGTTCTCCTGCAGGACGTCGAACGAGCCGTAGCGGCTGTATTCGGCCGTCAGGGGATGCGCCTTCTGCCATCCGCCAGTGGCATACATGTAGAAATCGGTGCCCGGCAGATAGGTGGTGTCCATGTTGGCGGGGTCGAGGCCCGAGGCCAGTTGCTTGTTGCCCGACGTGCAGGCAGCCGCTACGGCGGCTAATGTCATGATTGACATGATGCTTTTTAATTTCATAGTCTATAGATGTTTATGCTTCTTGTTTCGATACTATTCTTCGAGCGCCGAGAGTGCCTCGTAGGCCTGTTCCCATTCTGCTTCGGCCTCGGTGAGTTGCTTCTTCAGTCGGCTGTGTTTCTCGTACAGACTCATGTCGGCGCTGCCCTCGGGCGTACTCATCTGTGCCTCCAGAATGCCCACAGCGGCCTCGAGCTGTGCAATGTGTTCCTCGGCCTCCTGCACGGTGCGCTCCAGCTTCTTTCGCTGGCGTGCCGCTGCTTTCTGCTCAGAGTATGCAAGTTTCCCTCCAGCCTCCTTCGCAAGGGGGGCTTTTGGTTCTTCTTTCCCGACTGGAATGAGGTCGGGGGAGAGGCTGCTTTGCTTCGCAATCCAGTCGTAGATGCCGCCCAGATGTTCGCGGACGCGGCCGCCCTCGAACTCATAGACCTTCGACACCAGCCCGTCGAGGAAGTCGCGATCGTGGCTAACGATGATGGCTGTGCCGTCGAAGTCGCGGATGGCCTCCTTCAGTACATCCTTCGAGCGCATGTCGAGGTGGTTGGTCGGCTCGTCGAGGATGAGCAGGTTCACCGGTTCGAGCAGCAACTTTATCATTGCCAGTCGGGTACGTTCGCCGCCCGACAGCACCTTCACCTTCTTGTCGCTGGCCTCGCCTCCAAACATGAATGCGCCCAGGATGTCGCGAATGCGCAGGCGGATGTCGCCCTTGGCCACACGGTCGATGGTGTCGAAGACGGTGGGCTCGGGGTCGAGCAATTGCGCTTGATTCTGTGCAAAATAGCCTATCTGCACGTTGTGCCCCACCTGGAGGCGGCCCTCGAACGGAATCTCGCCCATGATGCACTTCACCAGCGTGGTCTTTCCACCGCCGTTGCGACCTACGAAGGCCACCTTCTCGCCGCGCTTGACGGTGAGGTTCACGCCGCTGAAGACGAGGTGGTCGCCGTAGCGCTTGGCAACGTCCTCGCAGATGACGGGGTAGTCGCCGCTGCGCTGACTGCACTTGAATTTTAGTCGCAAGGCCGAGGTATCGACTTCGTCCACCTCGATCGGGACGATGCGCTCCAGCTGCTTGATGCGGCTCTGCACCTGAATGGCTTTCGTGGCCTGATAGCGGAAGCGGTCGATGAAGGCCTTGATGTCGGCTATCTCCTTCTGCTGGTTCTCGTAGGCCCGCAGCTGTTGTTCGCGCCGCTCGGCTCTCAGGCGGACATACTCGTCGTACTTCACCTTATAGTCGTAGATGCGCCCGCAGGAAATCTCGAGCGTGCGGTTGGTGACATTGTTGATGAAGGCGCGGTCGTGGCTCACCAGCACTACGGCATTTGCCCGCGTGGAAAGGAATGTTTCGAGCCAACGTATGCTGAGGATATCCAGATGGTTAGTTGGCTCGTCGAGAAGTAATACATCAGGTCGTTGCAGGAGCAGTTTGGCCAACTCGATGCGCATTCGCCAGCCGCCGCTGAACTCGCTGGTCGGCCGGTCGAAGTCGGTGCGCTCGAAGCCCAGGCCGATGAGTGTCCGCTCCAGTTCGGCCTGATAGTTCATGCCTCCCATCATCTGGAAGCGCTCGCTCTCGTGGGCGAATCGTTCCACCAGCTGCATGTATTCCTCGCTCTCGTAGTCGGTGCGGTTGGCCAGTTCGTCGTTCATCGCAGCCACTCGCCGTTCCAGTTCGTGTATCGAAGCGAATGCCTCCTCGGCCTCCTCGCGCACGGTGCGGCCGTCGGCGAGCACCATCACCTGGGGCAGGTAGGCTATCGTCGTCTCGCGCGGCACGGAGACAGCGCCCCGTGTGGGGGGCTGCAATCCGGCGATAATCTTCAGCAGCGTACTCTTCCCGGCTCCGTTCTTCCCGACAAGGGCGATGCGGTCCTTGTCGTTGATGACAAAGCTGGCGTCCGAGAAGAGCGGGCGCGTCGAGAACTCCACGCTGAGGTTGTCAATTGATATCATTCCGTGATGCTTATTGCACTTCGAACTGCAAAGTTACGAATTATTTGCCAATAATCTGAAGAAAATGTCGAAAAAGGTGCTTGGAAATCATTTTTTTGTGCCGAGCAGACATGCCTAAGGTTCAAGGACAAAGGTGCTGCCTCGACTTTCGTGAGATGAGCGATGGGGAATAGTAAGAGGTAAGGTCAAATGCAGAGTATTCTCCTGCTTGCTGTCGCATC
>JAILBW010000021.1 GCA_024680695.1 Bacteroidaceae bacterium | reverse complement strand
TCCGAGGATGTCGGCAGGCGGCGGCCGATGCACGGAAAGACATCCCGATTTGCGACGGCAGGCAAAGGCAGCTGCTTGCGCAAGTGTCTCGATTTACGAACGCTGACGGCAGTTGGGGGGGATTGCCGAAGTAAGACTCAGAATACTCAATTTTCGCAGGCACCGGTGGGGGTGGGGACATCGTGGCAGCCTTCTGTTAATTACTAATAAATCTTCGCCTTAAACTAAACATAAACGTTAAATATCGATGCATCTTTCGTTTTTTTCTGCGATTTCTTTTGCGTCGCATGGCAAGCTGCGTACTTTTGCAGTGACAAACCAAGAACGCGATGGAAAAAAAGACAAAGAAGCCGCTCACTCGTGCCGAGATGGATGTGATGAATGTGCTGTGGGACGCGTCGCGGGCACTTACGGTAAATGAGATTCTGGAGCGATATCCGGAGCCGAAGCCTGCATACACTACCGTAGCCACTTTCCTGAAGATTCTGGACGCAAAAGGCTATGTGGAGCATAAACGCAAGGAGGCGACGGGCCGCACCTTCTATTTTTCGCCCATGCTCTCGCGCGAGAAGTACATTACGCAGGTCGTGAACGACGTGAAAGACACGCTCTTCGGCAGTTCGGCCAAAAGCTTCTGCTCCTTCCTCATACAGAACGAGGAGCTGTCCGACGAGGATCTGCGGGAGATACTTGACCTGATTCAAAACTGACCAATTCAAAAATAGTGCACGCATGTTAGCCTACGTCATAAAGTCTGCCCTGCTGCTGGCAATCCTCTACGGATGCTTCGCCTTGCTGCTGAGCCGTGAGACGTTTCATCGTTTCAACCGCCTGGCCTTGCTCGCCGTTCTCTTTGCCTCGATGCTGTTGCCCGCTGTGCAGCTCAGCTTGGAGAAGCCCGGTTATCTGAGCTACGACCTCGAATCGGTTTACCTGTCCACCCCGGACATCGGGCAGGCCGTCGCAGCCTCTCAGGTCCCCTTGCCTGCGGAGGAGAATGTGGCACAAGTCCCGACGTCTCGCATTGATGCGAGGCAGTTCGTCCGGCACCTCTACCTCCTCGGCCTGCTTGCCTCCATTTCGGTATTCCTCGTGCAGATAGTACGCCTTTGGCGTGAAGTGAGAAGCGGGCTGCACACTCGGGACGAGTTTGGCAACACGGTTGTCATCCGCAGCGGAGATTTTCCACCCTACAGTTTCCTACATTATATAATAATAAGCGTTTCGGACTATGAGCAGCAGCGGCGGCCCATCATGGCGCACGAGCAGGCTCACATCCGTCTGGGGCACACCTGCGACCTCCTGCTCCTGGAGGCGGTGAAGGCCGTGCAGTGGTTCAATCCCTTTGTCTATCTCCTCGGGCGCGACCTGAAGGCCGTCCACGAATACGAGGCAGACAGCGCCGTACTCAATCTTGGCATCGATGCAAAGACATATCAACTCTTACTCGTGACAAAGGCTGTGGGAGGCCGACTGCAGACGGTCTGCAACAATCTGAGTCACCATTCACTCAAAAAGCGAATCAAGATGATGCACAGACACAATTCCAACCGCTGGCTGATGAGCAAAGGACTCATCCTGCCCGCACTCATGGCTTTGGCCCTCGTTGCCTTTGCCCGACCGAAGACCGAGATCCGGACGTTCACCGACGAGAGGCCGGTGCCGACAGATTCCTGCGGCCACAAGATGCTGCAAGCCTTTCGTGTGCCTGCCGACTGCAAGAACCCCGTAGTAAAGAGATATGGCGACGGCATTGTCGTGACCTGGCTCAAAGGCACTTGGATACAAGGCTTTGCCGATGGGGAAGAGTATTCCTCCATCGAAGACCATCCCGTATGTACTTCACCCACCCTCTTCCCGACGAAAACATGCAAGGTGAAGCTCAACGGCGAGGAACTCGATATCGACAACCTGCCCGACCTGCCTGCCTCGGCCCTGAAGAAGGTGGAGAAGCATTTCGAGAGTGGGGGCGAGCGATGGGTGAACCTCATCACCATGCCCGTGGAGATTCCTGCCGGCACTCCGGGCAGCATCAACCCCGAACTGACCATCCTGCTCACAGGCACTGTGCCCAAGGGTGCTTACCAGCCCGTCACCATCTGGAGGTCCAGCGGCATCAAGGACAGCTACGACTGGCACGACTATATCTACACCAGCTGGACCGACCATGTGGAGAATGTGCGTATCCACTTGGAGGAAGTGGCCATCCGCAAGGACCATCGTGTGCGCGTAAATGTATGCAAAGGTGTTCCGCAGAAACACATCGACCGCCTGAAGAACATTCTGCGCGAGAAGGGTGTGACGAAAGTGGAATTTGCACAGCAATGACGCGTCCTGCGACGTTTTTTTCTGCCAGAAAGTCGCTCGCTCTGCGAAAAAATGTGTAGCTTTGCAGCGTAATTCATCATAAAAAACGGAAAACGAATGAAACGCATAGTCCCTCTGATAGTATTCCTCGCGAGCCTGCTGCTTCCTGCCGGCGCACAGATTCAGAATCCCGTCACCTTCACCACAGCCCAGCAGCGTGTCGGCGACAAGGCGGTCGAAATAGTCTTTCGCGGCACAGTCTCACCCGGATGGCACGTCTATGGCACCGACATCGCCTCGGGCGGCCCCACCTGCGCCGAGCTCACGATGGAGACCTGCGAGGGTGCGAAGCCTGACGGCAAGCTGCAGATGCGAGGCAAGGTGCATCGGGCAATGGACGAACTCTTCGGCATGGAGGTGAGCTATATGGAGGGCACAGCGACGTTCGTGCAGCGCTTCACGCTTACGGCACCCACCTACAAACTGAGCGGCTACCTCACTTACGGCGCCTGCAACGCCACGAACTGCATGCCGCCGGCCGATGTGGAGTTCACGTTCGAGGGTGAAGGCCCGACTGCGAAGCCATCTGCTGCGGGGCAGGGGAGTGTGCAGGGCGTTGCCAAGTCGAAGCCGTCTGCACAACCGGCACCTCAGCCCGTACAGCCCGACACCACGTCCGCCACGCTCCCCCTCATCTCCGATGCCGACACGACGGCTGAGAAGGCCGCCCAGTCGCTGCAGGAGGTTGCACCCTCGTCGCTGTGGGAGCCGGTGGTCGATGAACTGAAAGCCTTTGGCGAGACAGCCCAACCGACCTCCCTGTCGCTGTGGCGCATCCTGCTGATGGGCTTTCTGGGCGGACTGATTGCCCTGCTGACACCCTGTGTGTGGCCCATCATCCCGATGACGGTGAGCTTCTTCCTCAAGCGTGCATCCTCGCGCAGTCGTGGCATTCGCGATGCAGTGACCTACGGACTTAGCATCGTGGTCATCTATCTCGGCCTCGGCCTGCTCGTCACCCTCATCTTCGGCGCCAGTGCGCTCAATGCCTTGAGCACCAACGCCTTCTTCAACATCCTGTTCTTCCTGCTGCTCGTCCTCTTCGGTGCCAGTTTCCTCGGTGGTTTCGAACTGACGCTGCCTTCGCGATGGACAAATGCGGTCGATCGCAAGTCGGAGCGCACGGCCGGCCTGCTGAGCATCTTCCTGATGGCCTTCACGCTGAGCCTTGTCAGCTTCTCCTGCACCGGCCCCATCATCGGCTTCCTGCTCGTCGAACTGGGCACTGTGGGCAACATCGTGGCACCTGCTGTGGGGATGCTTGGCTTTGCCCTCGCACTGGCCCTCCCGTTCACCCTCTTCGCAATGTTTCCTGCATGGCTGAAGAGCGTGCCGAGAAGTGGCAACTGGATGAATGTCATCAAGGTGTCGCTGGGCTTCCTCGAACTGGCTTTCTCGCTGAAGTTCCTCTCGGTGGCCGACCTTGCCTACGGCTGGCACCTGCTCGACCGCGAGGTGTTCCTCGCCCTGTGGATAGTGCTCTTTGCCCTGCTTGGCGCCTACCTCATCGGCTGGATTCGCTTTCCGCACGACGAAGACGAGTACGACGAGATGGGGAACGTAGTGCAGCGGCCCCGTACAGGCGTCGTCCGCTTCTTCCTCGCCACCCTCTCGCTGGCCTTTGCCCTCTATATGGTGCCGGGCCTGTGGGGCGCCCCCTGCAAGGCTGTCAGTGCCTTTGCGCCGCCCATGCAGACGCAGGACTTCAACCTGCTCTCCACCGAGGTGAAGGCACGTTTCCATGACTACGACGAAGGAATGGCCTATGCCCGCGCCCATGATATGCCGGTCATGCTCGACTTTACGGGCTACGGCTGTGTGAACTGCCGCAAGATGGAAGCTGCCGTGTGGACCGACCCTCGTGTGGCCAACATCATCAACAACCGCTACGTCCTCGTCACGCTCTACGTCGATGAAAAGACACCGCTGCCCCAGCCTCTCGTCGTCGAGGAGAACGGACAGCAGGCAAAGCTGCGCACCGTCGGCGACCGCTGGAGCTACCTGCAGCGCGTCAAGTTCGGAGCAAATGCGCAGCCCTTCTATGTGCTCATCGACAAGGACGGCCATCCGCTCAACCATTCCTATTCCTACGACGAGGACATCCCCGCCTACCTCGACTTCCTCAATCAGGGGCTGAGGAATCTTGGCAAGTGATGGTGTGTCGTCCTGCACCGAGCTGAGTTTCCTTCCCGTCCAAACGCAGTGTGGCTGTGGTGTTGACGGGAATCTCTATGTGTAGTACGATGCGCTCTCCCTGTCTCTCCCATCGTGAACGGATGAGTCCGGAGAACGACTCGTAGCTGGCTTCGGCCCATGCAAGGCGTCGGGGGAAGTGGGGAGTGAGGAGAATGTGGCGGAAGCCGGGACAGGCAGGGTCGTAGTTGATGCCAGCCAGTGCATTGTACATCCAGGCGTTGATGTCGCCGAGAAACACATGGTTCAGCGACGAGCCCCCCTTTGGAATCCATTCCTCGGGAGGAGTAGTATGGCCGTCGGCAATCCATGCGGCCCATGAGGGTGCTTCCTTCTGCAGCGCCATATCCACAGCCTGATCGATGTGTCCGTATTGTGTGAGCACCCGCAGTACGGCCTTGCTGCCCAGCATGCCGAAGTCGAGGTAGTTGCCGTTGTCGGCAATGAGGCGGCTCAGCCTGTCGGCCACTGCCTGCCGACGCGCTTCGGGCACGATGCCGAGGAAGAGCGGCACTGCCTGGGCGGCTTGCGAACCGTTCGAGTAGAGGCCCGTCGCTTCGTCGTAGAAGCGGGTGTTAATCAGCTGCCTTATCCGTTCGGCCTTCTTTGCATACTCGGAGCCGTCGGTGCCCGTCAGCCTGCAGAACTGCGCCGTATAGTCGTTCAGGAGATAGTAGTAGCAGGTCGAAGTAAATTCCTCGGGCGTACTGGTCTTGTAGGGCACCCAGTCGCCCAGTCCGCTGGCAATGCTGCCGGTCTCGCTCTCGTGGCTGGCAAGGAACTGCAGGTATTTCTGGCACAAAGGCAGCGCTTGCCGGATGGCTTTCAGGTCGCCGGTGTAGTAATAGAGGTTCATCGGAATGATGTACATCGCCGCCGACCATACGGGATTCACGCCATAGCCCCAGCCCGAGGAGGGGATGATGTCGGCTATCTGGCCGTCGGGCCGCTGGTTGTCCTCCATGTCGCAGAGCCATTTCTCGTAGGCCGTGAAGGCGTCGAAGTTCAGCAAGCCGATGTCGGAGGAGATGTGTGCATCGGCTGTCCAGCCGTTCTTCTCGCGCTGCGGACAGTCGGTGGGGATGCTCATGAAGTTGGAGAGGTACGATTGGTTGACGGCCTGCCAGATGCGGTTCAGGGTGTCATTCGAGCATCGGAAGTGTCCTACGGGCCGCATCGACGTATGGACGAAGAGCGCCTCTACGTTGTCCGCCCCGATGTGCATGGCGGGCGAGACGTGGATTTCGGCATAGCGGAACCCATGGTAGGTGAACTCCGGGCTCAGTACGTCTTCATGGCCGCTCAGGGTATAGACATCCGTCTGGAAGCCAAAACCCTTGCCCTTGTCAAAGAGGCCCGTAATGCGGTCCACATTGACCCTTCCCTCTGCATCGAGTTCCTCGCCGTGCTGCACCCGAAGGACGGTACCTGCGCGGCCCCTGAGGCGAAGGCGGGCATAACCCGACATGTTGGTGCCGAAGTCCACAACGTAGATGCTGTCGCCGATGGAGTGCATCGATGCAGGGCGATAGATGGTGTCCGTAGCAGTGAGTCCCATCTGCTGGGCTTGCACCAAGGGTGAGGGAGCATCTACGACGACGCATTGCCGCCATGTTGAGGCCTCGTAGTCGGGACGTTCGGCACCTGTCGGCGCCAAGCGTGCATCGTAGGTGTCGCCCGAATAAATGTCGTTCACCAGATAGGGACTGTCGGTAGTCTGCCAGGTGGCGTCGGACTTGATGTTCTCCACCGAGTCGGCATAGTGGAGGAGTATCTCGCACAGCATTCGGGGTCGTCCGTGCCACGAAGCGCGGTCGAAGTCCCATACTCCCAGACGGTCTATCTCGTTGTAGAAGCCGTTCCCCAACACGGCGGTGATGACATTCTCGCCCTCGTGGAGCATCGGTGCGATGTCATAGACGTTGTAGAGGTTGCGTCGGTCGTAGTGGGTGTAGCCCGGATTCAGGCTGCTCGTCCCCACTCTCTCGCCGTTGATCTCTATCTTGGCATAGGCTGCGGCACTCACGTAGAGGCGCGACTTTTGCAGGCCGTCGGATACATGGAACACTTTGCGCAGCAGGGGGGCGCAGTGTTCTTCGCGGGGCCTTCCGTCGCTAATCCATTGTGCCGTCCAGTCCTTCTGGCTCATCTTTGCCGTCTCGAAAGAGGCGATGGGCGACTCGACGCTCCGTTTCCCGTCGGTGGCTTTTACGCGCCAATAATAAGTAGTATGTGCGCGCAAGGGAATGTGGCCGAAGTAAACAGCTGTCGGTTGCGACGTCTGCACTGCTAGCATTGCCCCCACACCGGGCTTCAGAGTGAGTTTTCCCTCCAAGTTATGCGGATTGTCGGAAAGGAAGACTATGTAGGTAGCCTGATGCCAAGCCGTATCACCCGAGTAGGTCCACGAGAAGCGCGGATGTTCCGTATCGACGGCGATGGGGGTTTGTTGATACTCGCATCGCATCCTGCCGATGCTCACCTGATGCGTCTTGCACGACTGGGCTGACAGCATCAGCAGACATGCAGCTGCACCAACAAGGGCTGAGAAATTCTTTTTCTTCATTTTGTCAAGGGGGAGGGAGGGGTCAAGAGTTCAAAAGTTCAAGAGTTCAAATGTTCAAGAGTTCAAGGGGTCAATGGTCAATGGAATAAATGTTCAATGTTCAATGTTCAATGGTCAATGGTCAATGAAAGACCTCTTCATATCTCGGAATATCTGGCAGAAACCGATATTGTCCGCTCCCGTAGTCGATGTGGCAGCAGAAATGTTGCAATCCGTTGCTCACTACGAGCCACTCTACGTGCAGTCGGATGTTGTAGCGGCTGATTTGGTCGAAGGTCCGCTGCGTGATTTCCACATCGGGCGCCTTGTATTCGACTATCATCAGCGGCTCGGCATGAGGCCCGTAAACGACTGTGTCACAGCGTTTTCGTGTACCATTCAGTGAGAGCGATACTTCGTTGGCAATCACCTCGGGCGGATAGCCCTTGCATGTCTGCAGGTAGCCGACAAAGTGCTGACGCACCCATTCTTCGGGCGTCAGTGCTACATAGCGACGGCGTAGGGGGTCGAAAACCGTCAGGCGCGAGCCACGATGCGCAATCAGCAGGTCGGCAGGGGGAAGGTTCAACTTTTGCATCGGATCCATCACTCTCGGGGCGGGCTTATCATTCTCTGCCGACAAAGGTACGCAAAAAGATGCAAATGACACACAAAAATGGAAACTATTCATATCCTTCTTGCTCTTTGCACGGAAAAAACGACGAAAAGCGGGAGTGTGACCAATTCGTCCCGGCGGGCTGGAATCGATTGAGGACGATGAATGATGATGGCGATTTGAACGAAGAAGATGGAATGGCATGAACCTTTTTTTTCTTTCTTCGCAGCAAATTTGGTGAAGTTTTTGCCTCGATACGCTGATAATTCTGAGATTTTATGTAAATTTGCAGAAAATATAGGCTATGAAGACAAAACAGGAAATCGTGGTGAACTGGTTGCCGCGCTACACTCACCATCCCCTCGAGGATTTTGCGCAGTATATCCTGCTGACGAACTTTAACAACTACGTGGATATCTTCTGCGAGGAACTCGACGTGGAGAAACCTGACTACGACGCAAATATGCGTATGGCCACGGCCGCAGGCATCACCATCATCAATTTCGGAATGGGCAGCCCCAATGCAGCCATCATCATGGACCTCCTGAGCGCCATTCGTCCCAAGGCGTGCCTCTTTCTGGGCAAATGTGGGGGCATCTCGAACAAGACGCAGAAGGGCGACCTCATCCTGCCCATTGCCGGCATTCGCGGCGAGGGAACGAGCAACGACTACTTCCCCCCCGAGGTGCCGGCGCTGCCAGCCTTCATGATGCAGCGTGCCGTCTCCAGTACCATTCGCGACCTTGGCCACGACTATTGGACGGGCACGGTGTATACCACGAACCGGCGCGTCTGGGAGTACGACGAGAGCTTCAAGGACTACCTGCGCTCCACGCGGGCGATGGCTGTCGATATGGAGACGGCCACACTCTTCACCTGCGGCTTTGCCAACCACATTCCGACGGGTGCGCTGCTGCTTGTCAGCGACAATCCGATGACTCCTGACGGCGTGAAGACCAGCGAAAGCGACAATGTCGTGACGACAAACTATGTGCGCGACCATGTTCGCATCGGCATACAGGCTCTCGAGATGATTCTGCAGGACAAGAAAACGGTGAGACACCTTAAATTCGACTATTGATGGCAGCGGCAAAAGGCATCACCCACGAGGAAATCATACGTAATGTGCGTGCCGGAAAGGTGGCACCCGTCTATTATCTGATGGGCGAGGAACCCTATTATATCGACCTCCTGAGCAACTTCCTTACGGACACGCTGCTCAAGCCCGAGGAACGCGACTTCAACCTCGACCTCGTCTATGGTGCCGATGTGAACGTCAACCAGATTATCGAGCTGTGTCGCGCCTATCCCATGATGGCCGACCGGCGTGTGGTACTTGTACGCGAAGCACAGGTCATCCGTTCGCTCGACGGACTGGAAGAATACATCGCTCACTGCACACCGACCACCGTCCTGATTTTCTGCCACAAGAACGGCACGCTCGACAAACGCAAGGCTGCATATAAGGCCATACAGCAGGTAGGCGTAATCTACGAGAACAAGCGTGTCTCGGAATCCCAGCTGCCTGGCTTTATCGCCGACTATGCCCGTGGGAAGAAAGTGCAGATGGAGCCGCAGGCTGTGCAGATGCTGGCCGACCATGTGGGGGCCGACCTCACTCGCCTTGCTGTCGAGATCGACAAACTCATCATGGCCTTGCCCTCGGGACAGGCTCGCATCACCGCCGAGAGGGTAGAGGAGCTGACGGGCGTGAGCAAGGACTTCAACAACTTCGAACTGCAGAGTGCACTGGCACAGCGTGACATCTTCCGAGCCTACCGTATCGTCAGATACTATCAGGGCAATCCGCGCAGTTTCGCCCTCCCTGTCACACTATCGAGAATCTTTACATTTTTTTCGGACGTAATGCTCGCCTATTATTCGCCGGACAAGAGCGAGAATGGCGTGGCCGAATGGTTGGGGAAGCCTTCTTGGATGGTTCGCTACGATATTATGCCTGCGCGCAGAAACTATAGCGGCGTGAAAGTAATGCAAATTCTGGGAGAAATACGTCGAATCGATGGTGCTTCGAAGGGAGTGGGGGGGTGCAAAACACCGCCTGGAGAACTGCTTCAGGAGCTTATTTTCTTCATTCTTCACTAATCTTTTCGCTACTTTGAAGGAAAACAGATACGCGATTTTCTGTCCTGTTTTCTTTGTGTAATAGTCACTTACCGCAGATTCTTGGTCGCTCAGAATCGCGCGAAAATGTTGCGTTGCACAGTTGGCGGCAAATTCTTCCTGCATTCTAGGTCTGGCCACTCTGATGGCACCGAAAGCCGCGTTTAACACTTCTTTACGTTTTACTTTGCAAATGCAAATTCACAACTTCAAGTCGCAACGACTTTCGGGAATTGCTATTTGTAAATTCACAAAGCAAAATCAGGCAACTCATCAAGTGCGATAATTTGGATTTTTAAATCCAAATTCCAGCATTTGCATACGTGCGATGAATATTATTAAACCAATGTATGTGGAAATGTAAACATCTATAAACCAGTCGGTATCGTGGCTTTATATTCTCCACTTTGCATGGAGTAATGTAAAGAATATGCAAAAAAACGTTCAATTTCACCTCAAAAGCCCCGAAATACAACGTTTTTGAAAGTATTTCCATCTAAAAGCCAATGCATTAGGTTTGTTTTCCAAACCAACGCACTTTAATATGGTTTTGCGTAACCTCGCGCTTTGTGAATTACAATTGCAAATTTTGGTCGGAATAGCAAATCAATTTTCCAAATTCACATTTATATTTAATTTTAATCAGCAGATTTGGATTTGTATTCCCAAATATTTGCAAGTTCAAACCAAAGTTATTACCTTTGCAAACGAAAATCAAGTGTAGAACAGTGGGATGTCCCACATAGAAGCATCGAATATGAAGGATCGCATCTTCCAATTCATGAAACAGCAAGGCATGAGCCAAAAGCAGTTTGCCAATGAGCTCTGCGTAGCCGAAGCAACTTTGTCAAGTATTTTCACAGGACGTACTCGCCCATCCAATGCACTTGTTGCTGCCATACATGAACGTTTCCCTGAGGTCAGTATTTCCTGGCTGATGTTTGGCGAGGGCGATATGTATGCTGGCGAGACGGTGAAGGAGTCGCCTCTTCCCTCGACACCTTCTCCCTCTCAGGGCGATCTGTTTGCTCCGTCGTCCTCACAGCCATCAATTCCTGAGGCCGCACCTGTCCCATCTAATGGGGCCTCCCCTCAGCCGATCTTGCGTGAGACGATAAAATTTATTGACAAACCGCAGCGCAAGATTACCGAGATTCGTGTGTTCTTCGACGACGGCACCTACGAAACCTTTTCGGCCAACTGACGGGTACTGATTATCCGCATCCGTAATCTTTAGGTGTGTTTCGACGGGCGACAGAGTGTATTTTGTTCTGCCGTACTTTCGGCTTTTGGTTTACTCGCTTTCTTCAAAAAGCAAGAGTTTTTAGAGAAAGCAAGCGGCAAAGTCGAGCGTGTCCTCCTGCCTGTGGTCTATCGTACTTTCTTTTCCTCAGACAGCAATAAAAGAAAACCTCAAAAACACTTGTATTGTGGTTTGCCTTTAGACGTTGTAGCTATACCCTTTTCTTGTGTGCAAGCACACGGATAAAAGGGCCATAGCCACATCGTCAATTCTTTTCAGAATCTCATCCACAAGACAAGAAAAACCATAAAGCAAAGCGACCTAATCACCTGACACCTAAAGAAACTTTTGCTTGCGAAAGTTGAGTAATTTTTCGATAAAAACGCACGTTGATATTGAAAAAAAACGTATCTTTGAACGCGGAATAGTAAATCTGATAAATAAAACGGCTATATGAAGGAGTTTATGAGAAACATGAGAGCTGTTTTGGTATGGAAGGCAATAGCTCTCACATTCCTGTTTGTTGTGCATTTGACGGCTAACGCTGCAGTGGGCGATGTACTGGCGAGCGGTACATGCGGCACGAACGTGACGTGGACGCTGACGGAAAACGGCGAGAAGGCGTACATCAAATCTAATACGTATAACGGCGCCACCCTGACTATCAGCGGCACAGGAACGATGACGTTCAAACCTAATCTTAGCAATATTTTCATTTCCGGCGAGGTCTCTTTGAATAAAATTACCACCAGCGTCATCGTTGAGGAGGGTGTGACCAGTCTCTACACGGGGGTCGCCTCTCAGTTCTCCAACCTGCGCCACGTCAGCCTGCCCTCGACTCTGACGGTCATCGGCCAACAGGCTTTCGAGTATTGCGATGCGCTGAAAAGCATTGTCATCCCCGACAATGTGACGACCATCGGTACGTCTGCTTTCTTCGACTGCGACAGCCTCCGGAGCGTCACAATAGGTAAGGGCTTGACGAACATCCCTCAGAATTGCTTCAAGAATTGCGTGAGGCTGATGACGCTACGCCTGACGCGCTATGCGCCGAACGAATCGAGTCCCATCACCGATTTTATGTATAGATCTGATCCCTTTCCGGGTTGTGTTTCGCTTGTCTCCATCGTGGTGCCCGAGGCGGGAATGACGAGGTATCTGAAGGAGGAGGAGGAAAATGAAATATATTATACTGTTTGGAGTGACTATTACTTCTATGATGTTGATGGTAAGACAAAGATATATTTCCGCGATTTATTACGTTCCGATCACGAGACACTGTTCGCTGCCGGCACCACAAACGAGTGGGCGGAGTGGGTCGATAAGTTCAACCATGCAGCGCCTAAGGGCGCCGAGGTCTATACCATAGATGGCATCGAAGGCAGAACGGTGAATCTGAACAGGCTTACGGCTACCGTCACCCTGCCCGAAGATGAGCGCGAGGGAGCTGACGACGACGGTGTTCGTGCCCTCGTTCCTGCTTTCACGCCGGTGCTTATCAAGCGTCCAAGCGGCACGCTGACCGAGAACCTGAAGATGCAGTTCGTCATGGGTGGCGAACTGGTACCAGAGAATGGATGGTACTGCAGCAACAACGCTTCCTTATGGGGAGAAACCGGCATTTATTCAACTAATAGTAGTATAATTACACCGCATGTCACACCCGACATTATGAACGAACCACCCTACGGATATTCTCTTAGAATAGATTATATAATAAGAGTTTTAGGGAACACTCCGGCAGGACGCGAAGACTTTATCAAAGCCTATTTCGAGGAAGGCTTTTTCTACGGCAACGCAGACAAGACTGCCCCCCTTTCGAGTAGATACTTTGCCATCGATTGCTTCAAACTCGAGGGCGACCAGTTCCGCTCCATTTCCTCCTCGGAAGCTGAAGAAGGCATCGCCTCCCACCACTGCTGCCTCAAAGTCGATAACTTAGGCGGTGACCTTACCAGCCCGTTCTCGCTGAATATCAACGAACGCACCGAGGTGACCCTCGCCGACAATGCGGACAATACCAATGCTATCACAGCCGCAGCGACAACCGGCGCAACGAACAACCGAGTGACGCTGAACGGAAGAACGCTATATACCGACGGCGACTGGAATACACTCTGCCTGCCCTTCAGCGTAGATTTCGACGGTAACGTCGACCGCTTCTTCAGCTTCATGAATAACATCCATAATGCCACAGTCATGGAGCTTGACACGGAGGGGACGTATGACGGCGACAAGCAGACGGGCTTCGACGCCACCGACGGCACGCTCAACCTCTACTTCAGGCAAGTCAATGCCATCGAGGCCGGCAAACCCTATCTCGTGAAATGGGGCAACAGGCAAGGCGCCGTCAGCAATCCCGTCTTCTACGATGCCGCCATAACCAGTACAGCGCCGACGCCCGTCACATTCCCAGGCGGTCGGTTCGTGGGCACATACAATCCTATCGCTTATGGCGCCACAAACACAAGCATCCTGTTCCTGGGCGCTGAAAATATGCTGTACTTCCCAGAAACTGGCGCCAGCATCGGAGCCTGCCGAGCCTACTTCGAAATCACCGAGCCGAATGCCACAGTCAAAACCTTCAACATCTGCTTTGGGGATGGCATCGAGACGGGCATCGGAAGCCTCGCCACCGCTTCTTCTTCCAGAAGCGAGGGGAGTATATACTCTTTGGACGGGCTGCGTATCAACGGCAAGCCTGTCCAGCGCGGCATCTACATCTGCAATGGCCGGAAGGTCGTTATAAAGTAGGAAAAAATGGGGGCGCCAATTCCATCAGGAATCTCACACCCCAAATCGGATATTTGCATCGGCCTAAATGGCTGAGCAACTATCGAAAAGGCACTTGCGATAGAAGATCTATTTAACCAGAATCTTCTTTCCCTGCCGAATGTGCAGGCCTTTCTCCGTAGGCTTCATGCAACGGCCCGAGATATCGTAGTCGCACTTGGCATCCGCTGTCTCCTGCTCGAGGTGCTGCTCCACCAGGGAAATCAGTTCCTGGTTGAATTCCAACGGCTGGAGGAACGTATTCCATTGGCCCCAAGTGCCGATTCCGTAGGCGTAGGCGATGTATTGCGGCTTGCTCAGTTGCATGTGTCCGCGCTCGTCGCCCGATATGCCGCAGTTGTGCAGACCGGCCTGCGTGGTGCCGCTCAGTTTGCCGATGTTCCTGAAGTTGATCCCATCCCCCGAGAGCCACACGTTGATATAGGCACTTTCGGTCATGCGCTGTGAGGTGTGCACAGCGATAAACTGTCCGATGTCGTCGCAATACTTTATGTCGCAGTGGTCTGAGGCGGGGAAGCGGCTTTTGGTGATTACCGTGCGAACGTATTTCAGGTTTGCCGGCCAGTTTTCGTCGGTCAGCGAAGCACGGGAAAGGCGCGTCGTCACACTCCCTGTGTCCCAGGTGTAATAGGCATATAACGTACTGTCCATCACCACGAAGCTCGGCTCTCCACAGCCCCATGCGGTATGTACGCCAGTATATTCCACGATGGGCTGCGGCTTACGTCCACCCCATCCCTTGCCGTTCCATTTCTCCCAAGGTCCGGTGGGCGAGGCAGATCGGGCGAGGTAGAGGTGATTGTCGATGCCAGCGGTGTTCTCCGTGCTGGTATAGCCCAAGTAGTAGTATCCGCCGAAGCGGAATACGCCAGGGTCGCAGGCTGAGAGCTCGTCGCGCGAGCCTTGTGTGGGCATGAATGCCGTCACCTCGGCCGTCCAAGTCCGTCCGCCGTCGAGGCTGCGCTGATAGGTGGGAGCATCCCAGTAGTTGGAAGCACCGGCCTCCTGCGTTATCATCATGTACGAACCGGACACGTTGCTGCCATTCTGATAGGCGGTGCAAGTCACTCCCCCCGCTTTGCTCGAGTATTTCCACACACCGGCGTGCTGGCTGGGCGAGCTGAGCACCCACAGATACCTGCCGGCCGGAAAGCGGATGCTCGTGTCGTTGACAGCTTCGTCGCTGTAGAATGCGTCGACCCACATGTTGTCCGTCATCGCCACTTCCTTCGTGTAGAGTGGCGTCTGGCGCACGGTTGAGGTATAGGTCGAGACCCATTTATAGACGCTGATGGTCACTTTCTCGTCGTTGCTGTTCCAGGTGGGGCAGCATACGCTTACGCGGTAGAACGATTCTTTTGCTGTAAAGGCCTGCCCCACATTTTTCACTGCGACGATCTGTACGGGGCTCTGCGTGGACTTGTCGTTGTAGTAACGTAGTCCGTAGGTACTCCCCCCGGCCGCAAACCATGCATCGATACTGCCGTCGTCGTTGGTGATTAAGCTGGGGCCGTAGCGGTAAGTGCCAGCCTTGTAGATGTCCCAGCCGGGCAAAGCCTTCATCAGGTTGTCACATTTGGTTATTGTCTGTGCTCCTGCCTGTTGCGCCAAGCACGGGAGCATGCTTGCAAACAGTATGCCTGCGAAATACTTCCTTATCTGTCTCATAATGATACGTATTGTCTTTGTGTTGCCGATGCCGTTATGTGCGGTGTGGTTTGGGTTGTTAGGTGTATCAGTCAGCAAAAGTACAACAATAAATCAGGATTTGCAAGCGGAGAGACGGAATAATTTATTCCCAATCGGCCATTCTTCGATAGCGAAGAATGGCCGATTGGGGGGGATTATGTGGAGTCACTTGGCTTGGCTGAGCAGGTACTTCTGCAGACCATGTCGGCGCAGCTGGCAGGCGGGACAATGCCCACAGCCATCGCCGATAACACCATTGTAGCAGGTGAGTGTGCGGTAGCGAATGATGTCGAAGACGCCCAGACGGTCGGCCAGCGCCCATGTCTCGGCCTTGTCGAGCCACATCAGAGGCGTGTGGATGCGGAATGGTTCGTCGATGGCCAGGTTCAGGGTGACGTTCAGACTCTTGATGAACGCGTCTCGGCAGTCCGGATAGCCGCTGAAGTCCGTCTGTCCCACACCGGTCACCAGGTCGTGGATGCCCCGTTCGCGTGCAAAGACAGCGGCTATCGAAAGGAAAAAAAGGTTGCGCCCCGGGACGAATGTCGTGGGAGGTGCGTCGGCAGGCTTTTCCTCCTCGATGGAGAGCGATGTGTCTGTCAGGCTGCATCCCGTACTGAGTTGGCTGACGAAGGGCAGTTCCATGTGGTGCCACTCTACGTCGGCTTCGCGGGCCAGCTGTTCGGCAATGCCCACCTCGGCCGCATGCTTCTGTCCGTACGAGAAGGTCAGGGCGACCACTCGCTCGAAGCGTTGCTTGGCCCAATACATGCAGGTGGTGCTGTCCTGTCCGCCCGATAGTACTACTAAGGATGATGATTCTCTCGTATTATCCATAACCTGGGGGGAGGACAATCAGATGTCGCTCACATGGAGGGGGTTGTACGATAGGTCGGAGTCGAAGACATCCGTAGCCTCGAACCGTTTCACGAAACGCACGACACGGATGGTCACCGGCAGCATCACCACCTCGTAGGCCGTCTTTGTTATCACCTGCAACACCATCAGTTTCAGCAGGTCGGGCACGGGCATCATGCCGTAGAAGGCCAGCGGGAAGAAGATGATGCTGTCGGCCCCCTCGCCAAACAGCGTCGAGGCAATGGCGCGCACGGAGAAGTGGCGGCCTTGCTGGGCCACTTTCATGCGGCTCATCACATAGGCATTCACGAAACTGCCCACCAAAAAGGCCAGGAACGACGAGGCCACGATGCGTGGCGCGAACCCGAATACAAAGTTGAAATGCGGTTCGCTCTCCTTCCAATAGTCGGCGGCAGGCAGCAGTACGGCCAGCTGGCCAAGTGTCACCACCAGGAAGTTCATCAGGAAGGCCACCCAAATCACCAGTCTCGTCTTGCGGAACCCCCACACCTCGCAGATGCAGTCGTTCAGGATGTAAGAGATTGGGAAACACAATACTCCCGCTGTCATCGTGAAGCGGCCGAACTGGAGGATTTTTGCCTCGAGCAGATTACTTGCTATCAAGCAAGTGATGAAGAGTATCCCCATGAGCATGAAGGATACGCTGACTTTTTTTTGTCGTATCATAGTCCTTGTTTTTTTGAAAAGAGGTTACCAAGCACTCTTAATGGCCGCAAAGGTAGTGCTAATAAATGAAACGGCCAAAGAAAAAGGAGAGTTTCTTTGGCTGTTTGCACAATTCTGTGTCTCGCCCAAGCCAGTCGTTAGCCTGAAGAGTGGGCTTCGATTCTGTTTCCGAACACGGAAAGTTCGTCTGGGCTCACCACAAGTGCCACGGATTGCTTCGGACAGACGCACGAAGCATCCGTGAACACTTTTACTCAGTTTCGAGGTTTTGCCCTCGGTGGACTTCCTCCCGCCCATCTCCGATCAGGGATTATTTCTCGATGAGCCAATATTCCATGTGCTT
>JAILBW010000018.1 GCA_024680695.1 Bacteroidaceae bacterium | reverse complement strand
TTTTCCTGCCTGCCGCGGTGGCAGCAGTCGTCGCGCAGACCATACTGCGGCACAATGTGCGAGCGTCAGTCCTTGCCTGCATCGTCTTCTGGCTGCTCTTGGGTGCCGGACGAATGAGCCTCCATCGCCTTCGCCCACCTTTGGCACCCACGCCTTTTGCCACACTCTGCAATAACATTTCTGCCAATGCGCGCGAACATGCCAGGATGCTTGTCGTCCGCCTGCATAAGCGCGGCCTGAACGAGGAACCGCTTGCGCTCACCGCAGCCATGCTCCTCGGTCAACGGACTGGGCTGGACGTCGCGACACGGAAAGCATTTTCCATCTCCGGCACTTCCCATCTGCTGGCCCTGAGTGGCATGCATCTCGGCGTGGTGTACGGCATGCTCTACGTACTTTTCCTCTTTTGGGTGCGCCACACTCGCTGGCGATGGCATGCATTGCCGTTCATGTTGCTGTGCATCTGGGGTTATGCGCTGCTCACCGGCCTTCCGGTATCGTTGGTGCGAGCCTCGCTCATGCTGACCTTCATGCTCGTCGGAAGCATGGCCGAACGCGGAGTACCCTCCCTTCACATCCTCTCGATGGCAGCACTCGCAATCCTTTTCTGCACACCCGAAGCCATCCACGACATCGGCTTCCAGCTGTCCTTTCTTTCCGTATTCTTCATTCTGACGCTCTACCTGCCCCTGCAGCGATGCTACCACCGACTTTTCACCGGGTGGGGGCTGATTCTGCGCCCAATGGGTGTCTCGCTGGCAGCCCAGATAGGCACAGCACCACTCTGCATCTATTATTTCCACACTCTGCCCCTCGGCGGCGTCATCATCAACCTGCTTTTGGTGCCGCTTACGACCGGCATCATCTACCTTGGCGTTGCAGCCCTGCTGTTCCCCGCCACCGCGATTGTGGGTGCACTGGACTGGATGGTGCGCAGCGAGCTGTGGCTTGTCGATGCATGGAGCCGCATTCCCCACATCGCGCTGCAGGACATCTACTTCAATGCCTGGATGGTGGCGCTCTTATATGCACTGCTGCTCTGCGCGCTCGTTCGCCTCCACCTGCGGATTTCCGAGGATGATTTCGATTTGCCCCCTGTCGAACAGAGGCAGTCTGCCGTTCGCAGGTTGTTGAAACGAATGCTAATCTCTACGGATTCGACGGACAAAACAGACAATCTGGACACTATCAACCCTGTTAACATTTCATCACAGCGGCATCAGACAAGCATCTGAAGAAAGCGCCTAGCATGGGGCGGAGAATGCCGTTTCATTTAAAATCCGCCTCAGCTTCGAAGCCCTCGCAACCATCTCATCGGGAGGCCACATTTCCGATGGATAAACAAAAAAATGGAATTACATTTGGTGTTTCATCAAAAACTTTTTATCTTTGCATAATAAAAGGTACGAAACAGGGGAAAAGGACACAGAATTCGCTGTGCCAAGCCCCCGAAAGAGCACAAAATTCGAGAATCAACAACACAGACCAACAATGATGACTAAGAAGATTATTCCCCTCTGCATGCTTCTGGCCATTCTCATCGGATGCAAAGAAGATATTGACAGTTCTTCACGCTACGTCTTCAAGGAAGGCACCATCATGACCTACTTAGAGAAGCATGCCGACGTCTACAGCGAATACCTTGACATCCTGTACAAGGTGCCGGTGAGCAAAGTGAGCGCCACGACGCTGGGTCAGTTGCTCTCGGCACGCGGCCACTACACGGTATTCGCCCCCACCAACGACGCCATCGCTGCCTACCTAGACACACTGGCGGCAACCGACATCATCGACGCGCCCAGCTGGGAAGGCTTCCGTGACAGCACATCACTCGACTCGGTGCTCAAGGTGATTGCCTACAACAGCATCATCGACGGAGGCGACGCAACCACCTACTTTACATACTCGTTCCCGACGCGGCAGGATGCCGAGATTCCCTTGTCCAACATGTACGACCGGCGCCTTGTGGTGCACCAGCCCGAGTTCTACGAGAGCGACGGAGTAACGCTGATAAACGGCGCGGCGATGGACAAGCGCAACTACGACATCCCCGTGCTGAATGGCTGCATCCACTCGATGACCGCAGTCATCAACCCGTCGAACAACACCCTGGGCCACCTGCTCAAGAGCTACATCGACGAGCGCGAGGAGGGCTTCTATGTGGCCTCCGTACTGGCAATGGCTGCAGGCCTGCTGGACACCCTGAAGATGCACACCGACTACGTCTACGAGGACAAATTCCTCAGAGGCGAGATTACGAAGAGCATCCAGCCCATCCATGTGGAGGGTTCGGTGCTGGTGCCTGCACCAGGATTCTGTACGCCCGAGCATCGCTACTACGGCTTCACCTACTTTGCCGAGACCGACAGCGTCTGGCGCGCACTGCTGGGCAAGGAGCCGCTGGACATCACTCCCGAGGATGTCATGAAGTATCTGGACGACAACAACATCTATCCCGACGCCAAGCGCAACAATGACTACACCGACAAGGACAACCTGCTGAACCGCTTCGTCACCTACCACCTGTTGCCAGTGCGCCTGCCGACGGACAAGCTTGTGTATCACTACAACGAGGTGGGCTACATGCCCAACGTGGGTGTGCTGGGCGTCGTCATGAGCGAGTTCTACACCACAATGGGCCACCGCCGCCTGCTGAAGATTCTCGAGAGCCAGGAGAGCCACGGCATCTACCTGAACCGATTCCCGAAACTCAAGAACGGACGCCACGACAACTACCATGAGGCAGGATGCGAGCCCAGAAACGAGGGCATCCTCATCGGAGCGCCAAACCTCTCGGGCAAGAACAGCGTGCGAAACGGAATGCTCTATCCCATCGGCAAGTTGCTGCTCTATGATGACAACACCCGCAACGAGATGATGAAGAACCGCATCCGCTGGGACGTTACGGCCATGATACCCGAGTTCATCAACAACGACATCCGCATGTCGCCCATTTCGGATGTGCCGCACATGAACGTGAACATCCCCGTCACCTCCGAGTACCGCTATCTCGAAGACGTGGACATCTCGGACGACACGCAGTTCTTCTATTGGACAGGTCTCGGCCGAGGCTGGCTCAACTACGACGGCGACGAGTTTACCATCCGCGGCATTCAGGACGTGACGTTCCGCCTGCCGCCCGTACCCAAGCGCGGCACCTACGAGATACGCTATGCGGTGAACAACACAGGTAAGCGCCGAGTTATCGCACAGTTCTACTGGGGCAAGGACAAGAACCAGCTGGCCGTGCAGGGCATCCCTCTGGACCTGCGCATCGGTCCCACGACGGTGAACACCACCTCGCTCTCCTTCCCGAGCTTCATGGGATGGGAGGCCGACACGGGCGACGACGACTACGATGCCGAGGTGGACAAGCAGCTGAGAAACAAAGGCTTCATGAAGGGTTCCTCGATCCACTATGCCGGCGGCCCTGGCTCGGGCAAGCCTGCGCGCGCCAGCGAGCTCAACTCGCGACGCATCATCGTGCGGCAGACGATGGATCCCGACGAGACCTACTACATCCGCTTCAAGACCGTGATGGACGACATCACACTCTACCTCTACATGGACTATCTGGAGTACTGCGCCAAGGAGGTCTATGACAATCCCGAGGCTCCCGAAGACATTTGGTAAAGGGTGATGAGTTGCACGGCGGTGCTGTGGCCTCCAGCTGGTACGACTCGACGCTCACCAGCAGGATGTGAGGCGCTATCTTGCGGAACTGTTTCCTGAACAAAAAAGAAACTCGGAGGCTTCTGAGCGCTCCGAGTGACTTATCTGATTATTCCATCGACTAACGTCAGTCGGTGGAATAATCTGCTAATAGCTGTCGGTAGGCCGAGAGAATCGTGCTCTTCCGGATGAAGCCGACAAAGACGCCCTCCTCGTCGACGACAGGAAGCGTCCAGGCGCCAGTGCGGTCGAAGGCGGCCACCACATCGTCCATGGGGTCGGCCACAGTGAGCCTCAATTTGGGCTGCGCCATCAGCTGTTCCACAAGGAACTGGCGGTGGAGCTCAGTGCGGAAGATGAGGTGGCGAATGTCGTCAAGATAGACTGCACCGAGGAACTGCATCTGACGATTCACGACGGGAAAGACATGGTTGCGGCTGTCGGCCACCTGGCGGGCCACATCGCCAAGGGTCATGTCGGGGTAGAGCACCTGGTCGTAGTGCTGGATGACGCTATCCATCTTCATCAGCGTCAGGATGGAGTGGTCTGTGTGATGAGTGAGCAGCTCGCCGCGCTGTGCCAGACGCATGGCATAGATGCTGTGAGGCTCAAATGCCTTGATCGTGAGGTAGGCACCGACCGCCACAATCATCAGGGGCAGGAAAAGCTCGTAGCCACCGGTGAGTTCGGCAATGAGGAAGATGCCGGTGAGCGGAGCATGCATGACACCACTCATCAGGCCACACATCCCCAGCATGGCAAAGTTGCGTTCGGGTACCTGCATCCCCAGGAATGAATACTGATTCCAGACGTGGCTGAAGACGAAGCCGCAGACACAGCCGAGAAAGAGGCTGGGGGCGAAGATTCCTCCGCATCCCCCGCCAGCGTTCGTCGCCGTTGATGCAAAGACCTTGAAGAGAATAATGAACGCGAGGTAGAGCAGGAGGAGACTGTCGTAGCCGTAGAAGAAAGAGTGGTCCATCGCCCTCGTCCAGTCGGCTTCCCCGTTGCCGTTCAGCAGCAGATTGATGAGGTCGTAACCTTCGCCATAGAGCGGCGGGAAGAGGTAGATGAGGAGGCTGAGAATGACACTTGCCACGAGGAATCGCTTGTAGCGCCCGTCAATCTTGCGGAAGAGTCCTTCGAGCCGATTCATCGTGCAGGTGAAGTAGAGGGCAATCAGGCCGCAGGCGATGCCGAGAAAGATGTAGGCCGGAAGGCGGCTCACCTGGAAGGCATCCTGCAGATGGAAGACGAAGACGGGATTCGTGCCCGAGACGGCAAAGGTGAGGCTGGCTGCCGTCACGCTGCATACAAGGAGCGGCAAGAGGCTGGTGAACGTAAGGTCGATCATCAGCACCTCGAGCACGAAGACCACACCCGCAATCGGTGCCTTGAAGATACCGGCAATGGCGCCTGCAGCGCCGCATCCCACGAGTACCATCATCTGACGGCGGCTCATGTTGAACATGCGGCCCAGATTGCTGCCGATGGCACTGCCCGTGAGCACGATGGGTGCCTCGGCTCCCACACTGCCGCCGAATCCGATGGTGATGGCCGAGGCCACCACAGAGCTCCAGGTGTTGTGGAGCCGCAGCTTGCTCTGCTTGCGCGAGAGGGCAAAGAGAATCTTCGTCACGCCATGGCTGATATCGTCACGCACGACGTAGCGAATGAACTGCATTGTCAGGTAGATACCGATGGCGGGATAGACGAGGTAGAGCCAGTTGGCGCCATTCAGGCTGAAGCTGTGCGTGAGTAGATGTTCGATGCTGGCAATGAGCCACTTCAGCAGCAGGCCTGCCAGCGCGATGAGTATGCCCACGACGAAGCTTACGAGCAGGAGGAAGTGATTCTCGCCCAGATGGCGGCGACGCCAGCGAATGAGGAAAGCTATCGTGTCACGTCCGCTCATTTTCTTATGAAGCTTATCTGTCCGTCTTTCGTGATCTTCACTATCTGGCTGGGCCGTCCCTTCGTGACGTCATTTTGCCTGGCCTTCATCACATAGTCCACTCCCTCGACAATCTCGGGCGCAATCTCCATGAAGTTGCGCGGGGCAGGCTGCCCGCTTACGTTGGCACTCGTGCTTACTACCGCACGCTGGAAGCGATAGCACAGGTCGTGACTGATGCGTTCGCGGGTCACACGGATGGCCACGCTGCCATCCGAAGCCACAAGGTTGGGAGCCAGGTTCACCGCCCCGTCCACGATGAGCGTAAGGGGGTTCTGGGCAAAGTCAATGAGGTCCCAGGCCACATCGGGAATCGAGCGCGAGTACTGCTGCATGCGGTTGGCGCTGTCCACCAGACAGATGAGTGCCTTCGAATCGTCGCGCTGCTTGAGTGCGAACACACGCTTCACGGCTTCGGCATTCGTGGCGTCGCAGCCGATGCCCCAGATGGTGTCGGTGGGATATAGGATGAGCCCTCCGCTGCGCATCGTCTGCACAGCCTGCATGATATCTTCTGCTATCTCTTTCTGTGTCATGAGTCTATCTTAAGGTTATTACTCAACAATATGCCTCCCATCGCTGCCTGAGGATGGTCAGAACTCGCTGGTGAAGTGGAAGCGGATGTGCTCGAAGTCCTGCTGGGCCATCGTGAGCACGTAGGCGCTGTCGGCCAGAAAGACGTCGCGCCCCTCCCGGTCGCGTGCCATGTACTGATACTTGCGCTTGACGAAGGCGTCGAGCTGTGCCGCATCGTCGCTCTCTATCCAGCAGGCCTTGTACAGGCTCAGCGGCTGCCACTTGCACTTGGCGCCGTACTCGTTCTCGAGGCGATACTGGATGACCTCGAACTGCAGCTGCCCCACCGTGCCGATAATCTTCCGTCCGTTGAACTGGTTGATGAAGAGCTGTGCCACACCCTCGTCCATCAGCTGGCTGATGCCTTTCTCGAGCTGTTTGGTCTTCATGGGGTCGGCATTCTCGATGTACTTGAACATCTCGGGCGAGAACGATGGCAGGCCGCGATAGTGCAGGAGCTCGCCCTCGGTGAGCGTGTCGCCGATCTTGAAGATGCCGTTGTCGGGCAGGCCCACGATATCGCCGGGCCACGCTTCGTCGATGGTCTCCTTGCGCTGAGCCATAAATTGCGTGGGGCTGCTGAAGCGCAGCGTCTTGCCTTGACGTACATGCAGATAGGGTGCGTTGCGCTGGAAACGTCCTGAGCATACCTTGCAGAAGGCGATGCAGGAACGATGGTTGGGGTCGATGTTGGCCGTAATCTTGAAGATGAAGCCGGTGAACTTCGGTTCGTCGGGGACTACCATGCGCTCCTCGGCCTGCGTCGGGCGGGGATAGGGGGCGATGCGCACGAAGCAATCGAGCAGTTCCTGCACGCCGAAGTTGTTCAGTGCCGAGCCGAAGAATACCGGTGCCACCTCGGCGTCGAGGTAGCTCTGTATGCTGAATTCGGGATAGACGCCGTCGACGAGTTCCAGGTCGTCGCGCAGCTTCTGTGCGTCCTGGGCGCCCACATGTCCCTCGAGTGCCTCGCTGTGTATGTCTACCTCGACCTTCTCGGTCACCTTCTGCTTGTCGGGAGTGAAGAGGTTCAGGCGTTCCTCGTAGATATTGTACACGCCCTTGAAGCGCATGCCCTGATTGATGGGCCAGGAGAGGGGGCGCACCTTTATCTGCAGTTCCTGTTCCAGTTCGTCGAGCAGGTCGAAGGGGTCCTTGCCCTCACGGTCCATCTTGTTGATGAAAATGATGACGGGTGTCTTGCGCATGCGGCAGACCGTCATCAGTTTGCGTGTCTGTGCCTCGACGCCCTTTGCACCGTCCACCACGATGATGGCGCTGTCGACGGCCGTGAGGGTGCGGAAGGTGTCCTCGGCAAAGTCCTGATGGCCGGGTGTGTCGAGGATGTTCACCTTGTAGCCTTCGTAGTCGAACTCCATGACGCTCGTCGTGACGGAGATGCCTCTCTGCTTTTCGATCTCCATCCAGTCGCTGGTCGCCGTCTTCTTTATCTTGTTGTTCTTCACGGCTCCGGCCACCTGTATCTGTCCGCCGAAGAGGAGCAGTTTCTCGGTCAGCGTCGTCTTTCCGGCATCGGGGTGGGAGATGATGGCAAACGTCCTGCGTCTTTCTATCTCGGGATTCATATCTGGTGTTCTGAGTTTTTT
>JAILBW010000076.1 GCA_024680695.1 Bacteroidaceae bacterium | reverse complement strand
ACGTCATCAACGAGAGTGGCCTCTACGCCCTGATCCTGGCCTCCAAGTTGCCATAGGCGCGGGCTTTCAAGCACTGGGTGACGAGTGAGGTGCTGCCGCAGATCCGGCGCGCGGGCGGGTATATATGTGGAGGCAGTCTTGAGGGTGAATACTGCTCAGTGTGACGTTTGTGTAAATAAATTGAAAATCTCTTTGCTTACAACAACGGAGCGTATGTAAATATATTTCAAATTTGTTTTGCATTTTGCATTTTGCAAATAGAATTTTGTGCAATGTCTGTCGCACCTTCGACGCTAATTATGGGTCCTACTGTTGTGCAGGGGGCGCTGCCCCTGCCTGTGGTCTGCCACCCCTTTGGGGTTTGTCAAGTGAAATAATCATGCGAGCTTCACTTTCCTCTCGCTTACTCGCAGCCGCGTCATTTGGAGAATATTGCGACTCCAAAAGATTTTGCAATGGGAATATGGTTAATTTTCCATCATAGTAGCTGATAATTCGAATAATTATAGTAAATTTGCACGCGAATTTGAAAAAGCGGTATTACAAGACATATTTTGCAGAACAGACAGAAACGAATATGAGCAGAAAATTTGCAGAGAGAAACAAGCTGAATCTCAGCGAGGTGAATGATGAAGTGCTGAAGGTGTGGGACGAAGAGGATGTGTTCCACCGCAGCGTGACGGAACGCGAGGGATGCCCCTCATTTATCTTCTTCGAAGGCCCTCCAAGTGCCAACGGACACCCAGGCATCCACCATGTACTGGCGCGCAGCATCAAAGACACCTTCTGCCGCTACAAGACGATGAACGGATTCCAGGTGAAGCGCAAGGCGGGATGGGACACACACGGACTGCCCGTCGAGCTGGGCGTAGAGAAGGAACTGGGCATCACGAAGGAGGACATCGGAAAGCGCATCTCCATCGAAGAATACAATAGCCGTTGCCGGGAGAACGTAATGATGTACACTAACGAGTGGACCGACCTGAGCCGCCGCATGGGCTACTGGGTCGATATGGAACACCCCTACATCACCTACGACAACAAGTATATCGAGACGCTCTGGTGGTTGCTGAAGCAACTCTACGAAAAGGGTCTCCTCTACAAGGGCTACACGATACAGCCCTACAGCCCTGCCGCAGGTACGGGCCTCTCGAGCCACGAGCTGAACCAGCCCGGCTGTTATCGCGACGTGAAGGACACGACGGTGACGGCGCAGTTCCGAGTGAAAAGTGAAGAACTCTTCGCCGCTCACGCCTCGCTGCCCGTCTATTTCCTGGCCTGGACGACCACTCCGTGGACACTGCCTTCGAATACGGCGCTCTGCGTGGGCCCGAAGATAGACTATGTAGCCGTGAAGGGACAGAATCCCTACAGCAGCGAAGAGGCCATCTACATCCTGGCCGAGGCACGTCTTGCGGCTTATTTTCAGGCCGAGGAAGGCAAGGAGCCCGAAATCATCTGGCGCGGCAAGGGTGCCGAGCTGGTGGGAACAAGGTATGCACAGCTGTTCCCGTGGGTGAAGCCCTGCGCGCTGGAGGACGGCAAGGTCGTCGAGAAGAGTGGCGAGGCCTTCCGCGTAATCCCCGGCGACTATGTGACCACCGAGGACGGTACGGGTATCGTACACATCGCTCCCACCTTTGGTGCCGACGACGCCCGGGTGGCCAAGGATGCCGGCATCCCCAGCCTCTTCGTCATCGACAAGGCCGGCGACACCCGCCCGATGGTGGACTTCACAGGCAAGTACTTCCTGCTCGACGATATGGACGAGACGTTCCGCACACTCTGCGTCAACGAGGCCGCATACGCCATCCACGCCGGCGACTATGTGAAGAACGCCTACGACCCCAAGTATAATCAGAACGGAAAGTACGACGAGCGTGCCGCCTCGAAGGAGATGGACCTCAACGTGAAGATGTGCATCGAGATGAAGGATGCCGGCACGGCTTTCAAGATCGAGAAACATGTCCACAACTACCCCCACTGCTGGCGCACCGACAAGCCTGTCCTCTACTATCCGCTGGACAGCTGGTTTATCCGCGCAAGTGCCGTGAAGGAGCGCATGCAGGCTCTGAACCGCACCATCCTGTGGAAGCCCGAATCGACAGGCACCGGACGCTTCGGCAAATGGCTCGAGAACCTGAACGACTGGAATCTGAGCCGCAGCCGCTACTGGGGCACACCGCTCCCCATCTGGCGCAACAGCGACACGAAGGAGGAAGTCTGCATCGGCAGCGTGGAAGAGCTGTATCAGCAGATCGAGAAGGCCGTCAAGGCCGGCGTGATGCAGGACAATCCGCTCCGCGCCCGCGGCTTCGTGCCCGACGATATGTCGCAGGAGAACTACGACCGCATCGACCTGCACCGCCCGTTTGTGGATGAAATCGTGCTCGTGGGCGAAAGTGGTCAGCCACTGAAGCGCGAACTGGACCTCATCGACGTCTGGTTCGACTCGGGCGCAATGCCTTATGCCCAGCTGCACTATCCGTTCGAGAACCGCGACCAGATCGACGGCCACACGGCCTTCCCCGCCGACTTCATCGCCGAGGGAGTCGATCAGACGCGCGGCTGGTTCTACACCCTCCATGCCATCGCCACGATGGTGTCCGACTCGGTGGCCTACAAGGCCGTCATCAGCAACGGACTGGTGCTCGACAAGAACGGTATGAAGATGTCGAAGCGTCTCGGAAATGCCATCGACCCCTTCGGAGCCATCGCGAAATATGGCTCGGACGCAGTGCGCTGGTATATGATTACGAACAGCGCTCCCTGGGACAACCTGAAGTTCGATGTCGAGGGCGTCGAGGAGGTGAGCCGCACGTTCTTCGGCAAGCTGTTCCAGACTTACAGCTTCCTGACGATGTATGCCAACGTCGATGGCTGGACTTACGAAGAGGCCGACGTACCGATGACCGAGCGCCCCGAAATGGACCGCTGGATCATCTCGGAACTCAACTCGCTCATCCGCGAGGTGCGCGAATGCTACGAGACCTACGAGCCGACCCGTGCCGGACGACTCATCCAGTCGTTTGTGGTCGATAATGTGAGCAACTGGTTCGTGCGCCTGAGCAAGAAGCGCTTCTGGGGTTCGGCAATGAGCCTCGACAAGCTGAGCGCCTACCAAACACTCTACACCTGCCTCGAGACCGTGGCCCGACTGATGGCACCCATCGCCCCCTTCTACGCCGACCGCCTCTATCGCGACCTGAATGCCGCATCGGGCCGGGCACCCCAGCAGAGCGTCCACCTGGCAGCCTTCCCCGAAGCCGATGACAGCCGTATCGACAAGGAGCAGGAAGCGCGCATGGAACTGGCACAGCAGGTGACCTCGATGATCCTGTCCCTGCGCAAGAAGGAGCAGATCGTCGTGAAGCAGCCTCTGCAGCGCATCGCCATCCCCGCCATCGACCAGGCACAGCAGCAACGCCTCCAAGCCATGAAGCAACTCATCTTGGACGAGGTGAACGTGAAGGAGATGGAATTTGTTGACGCTCAGGGCATGCTGGTGAAGAAGGTGAAGTGTAACTTCCACACGATGGGCAAGAAGTTCGGCAAGCTGATGAAGGACGTCAATGCCACCGTCACCGCCCTCTCGCAGGAGCAGATTGCCCGTCTCGAAGCCGAACAGCACCTCGCCGTCATGCTCCCCGCAGGCGAAGAGGTGACCATCGATGCCGAGGACGTAGAGATCTACAGCGAGGACATTCCGGGATGGAGCGTCACGAACGAAGGCACACTGACCGTGGCCCTCGACCTCACCATCACCGAGTCGCTGCGTCTCGAAGGAGTGGCTCGCGAACTCATCCGCAGCATCCAGACACTGCGCAAGGACAGCGGCTTCGAGATCACCGACCGCATCCGTGTCACGGTGCCCGACAGCGACGACAACCGCGCCTGCCTGGCCGACTTCAGTGGATACATCGCATCGCAAGTGCTAGCCGACAGCATCACACTGGGCGACGCCTTGAAGGTAGAGAAGATTTAGACACCATAAATGACAACTGCCATTTAACATTCGTAACGAAGAAAAAGAACTAATCTTATGGACATTAGAGTAAGGTATTCGGACGAGGAACTGGAAGAGTTCCGCCAACTCATCACGGAGAAACTGGCTATTGCCAAGAAGGACTATGAGACATTGATGGACCAGCTCACCAACCGAAAGGGCAACGGAGTGGACGACACCACACCCACCTTCCATGCCCTCGAGGAGGGCGCTGCCACACAGTTCAAGGAGGCCACGATGAACATGGCCGCCCGCACTCAGAAGTTCATCAAGGGGCTCGAGGCCGCTCTGGTGAGGATCGACAACAAGACGTATGGCATCTGCCGCGAGACTGGAAAGCTGATCCCGAAGGAGCGCCTCCGCGCAGTGCCTCATGCCACGCTGAGCATCGAAGCCAAGCAGATGCGCGACAAAAGACGGTAGCCCGACATGCAGCGAAAGAAAGCACAAGCGTTCACCGTGGCGCTGCTCGTCCTGCTTATCCTTGCGGCCGACCAAGCCATAAAGATAACGGTGAAGACCTCCATGTTCCTGCATGAGAGCCGCCGCGTTACGGACTGGTTCTACATTCTCTTCACGGAGAATCGTGGCATGGCTTTCGGCATCGAACTGTTCGACAAGCTGTTCCTCACCTCGTTCCGCATCATCGCCGTTGCCGCCCTAACTTGGTACATCGTGCGCTGCATCTGCAGAGGTGCCCGCTGGGGATTCCTCGTCTGTCTAACAATGATACTGGCCGGCGCGGCGGGCAACATTATCGACTGCGTCTTCTACGGCAAGATTTTCGATGCGCCGCAAGCCCCCGATGTGGCCAAGTTCGTGCCCTGGGGCTATGGCTATGGAAAGCTGATGATGGGGCGGGTGGTCGATATGTTCTATTTCCCGCTCGTCGAATGGGACTGGCCTTCGTGGCTTCCCGTCTGGGGCGGACAGCATTTCATCTTCTTCAGTCCTATCTTCAACTTCGCCGATGCCTGCATTTCGTGTGGGTGCATCGCAATGATACTGTTCTACTACAAGTCTATACGCGAATGAAGCGACCCCTCTCCATCTTCCTCGAACGGGAGAGAAGAACCCCTTCGCTCGAAAAGGTTCTGATGGGGGCTCTTCTTCTCCTTGTGCTTCTGTCGGGCTGCAAACCTCGCAGGCCAGCTAACATCCTGTCGGAGAAGAAGATGGAGAACGTCCTTGTGGATTACCACCTCGCTCAAGGCATTGCCGAAGGACAGTCGGGAGTGCGCGAAGTGTCCACCTACCGAAACGTGCAGGCCGTCTTTCGCAAGCATCACATCACCGAAGCTGTCTTCGACTCCTCGCTCGTCTATTACAGCATCCATGCCGAGAAGCTGTCCGAGATTTGCCGACGGGTATCGGACCGGGTCGAGGCAAGGGCCGCCATGATGGGCGTCGAGGCGCAGGCTCCGCCAAAGGACATCTATGCCGACCTCGACAGCGAGGGCGATACTGCCAACATCTGGGCCGACCAGAACTTCTGCATCATGCAACCCAACAAGTTGCAGAACATCTTCCACTTCCACATCCCGGCCGACAGCACCTTCCTGCTTGGCGACAGTTTCCTTTGGCGCTTCCGGTCCAGCTTCAGGGTGCAGGGCAGTATGCGCGAAGTGTACTTCGTCCTTCTGGTTCGCTACGAAGCCGATCCGGACACGGTGGCCAACGTCGCCATACAGTTGCGGGATTCGCGCATGAACGAAATGCGCTTCGAGCCCGATACTCACTTGGACACCTGTCGGATAAAGAGCATCTCCGGCTATGCCTACTGGCCATTGCCCGAGACGCACGAAGAGGCTGAGTTCTCTCTGCTTGTACTAAGCGACATCAGCCTGATACGCTTCCATCGCAAGCAGGAAGAGCCTGAGCTCGAAGTGGACGAAAACCAGCTACTCCCCGACTCCGTCGAGACCGATACCTTGCCGCAGAATGCACCGGTGCGCCTCACTCCCGCTCAGCGTCGTGAGAGTCAGCCGCGCGAAAGGAAGCAACGCATCTACCGTGAGTCGCCCGTCGATCCCAGCCTGCTGCGACCGCAACAACGGCAACAATTACGAAGAAGGTAAACAGCCCCACCCCCTAACCCCTCCACGAGGGAGGGGCGTAGAATGTCACAGCAAGCAGGAGGCAATACCACAGCAAGCAAAGGTCAATGCCACAGCAAGCACGAAAAATCACATCAAACAAATAATTATGAAACGCTCCTTTATTATCCTTGCCGCGCTGTGCTGCCTGACAGCAGGCGAAGCTAAGAAAAAGAAAACCAGTGGCAACCCCATCTTCCCCGGTTGGTATGCCGACCCCGAAGGCACCGTCATGAACGGCCGCTACTGGGTGTTCCCGACCTACAGTGCACCCTATGACGAACAGCTCCACTTCGATGCCTTCTCCAGCAAGGACCTCGTAAACTGGACAAAACACGAAAACGTCATCACTCAGGCCGACATTCCCTGGCTGCGTCGGGCACTATGGGCACCGGCTATCATCGAAGCCAACGACAAGTACTACCTCTTCTTCGGCGGAAACGATGTCCATGAGGGCGAAGTGGGCGGCATCGGCGTTGCGGTGAGCGACAAGCCCGAAGGCCCTTACAAAGACGCACTCGGCAAACCGCTCATCAACGAGATTGTCAACGGCGCTCAGCCCATCGACCAGTTTGTCTTCCGCGACGATGACGGCCAGTACTATATGTTCTATGGCGGCTGGCGGCATTGCAATGTGTGCAAACTGAGCCCCGACCTCCTCTCCATCGTGCCTTGGGAGGACGGACAGAAGTTCCATGAAATAACGCCCAGCCGCGAATACGTCGAAGGACCATTCATGCTCAAGCGCAACGGCAAATACTATTTTATGTGGAGTCAGGGCGGCTGGACTGGTCCCGACTACTGTGTGGCCTACGCCATCAGCGATACACCCTTCGGTCCCTTCACCCTCAAGGGGAAGATACTGCAGCGCGACGAGAGCATCGCCCGGGGTGCCGGCCATCATTCGGTAATTCAGGTGCCGGGAAAGGACGAATACTACATCATCTACCATCGTCGTCCGCTCTCCGAGACCGATGGCAATCACCGCGTCACCTGCATCGACAAACTCATCTTCAACGAGGATGGCACCATTGCTCCCGTCAAGATGACGTTTGAGGGAGTCACTGCCCGCAAGCTCCGCAAACGCTGAGCAAGCGAGCAGTGAAACCATCTGACTCTCCCTTCGGGAATCAGAATACGCTCATGTAGAGAACGGCTGCGACGGCGGCGCCGATGATGGGACCAAGAACGGGAATCCAAGCATAGCCCCAGTCGCTGCCACGCTTGCCCTTGATGGGAAGCAGGAAATGGGCGAAGCGGGGAGCCAAGTCGCGCGCCGGATTGATGGCGTAACCCGTAGTTCCACCCAACGACATACCGATCGAAACGATCAGGAAGGCGACAGGAAATGCGCCCAGGCTGCCCAAACCCAGCTCGGGCGTATTTGCTTTGTTCCCGATGGCCAGGATGCAGAATATCAGAACGAAAGTCCCGATGGCCTCGCTCAGCAGGTTGCGACCCCTGTGGCGAATGGCCGGAATGGTGCAGAAGGTGCCCAGCTTGGTCGCAGCGTCGTCGGTGGCATCATAGTGGTCCTTGAAGTAGAGCCACACCAGCACCGCACCGACAAAGCCGCCAAGCATCTGCGCTGCGATGTAGGGCAGCACCATGTTCCAATCGAAGCTCCCGGCGATTGCCAGGCCGATGGACACTGCAGGATTCAGGTGAGCACCGGTGTAAGGACCGGCCACGAAAACGCCGCACATCACAGCCAGACCCCAAGCAAAGGTGACTACCACCCAGCCGGCACCCTTTGCCTTTGTTTTCTCAAGACTGACGTTGGCGCACACTCCGTCGCCCAACAGAATCAGAATCATTGTTCCGAGGAACTCAAAAAGCATTTTCTCAATCATAATAGTATGGAAGTTTGAAGTTTAGTGTAAAGCCTCTCCCCCACCCCTTAGTCCAATTGAACGGGAACAGAGAATAGGAAGTTGATTAGGGGTTAGGGACTACCGAAACCGTTCTTTTTATTGCCTCGCGCCACCCCCTCACTGCGTCGGCAACTGGCTGGCGGTCAGCGGTCGGCGTGAAGGTGGAGTCGATAGCCCACTGCTTGCGGATGGTCTCTATGCTGTCCCAATAGCCCACGGCGAGTCCGGCCAGATATGCGGCACCCAGTGCGGTGGTCTCGGGGTTCTTGGGGCGTATCACCTTGGTGTTCAGTATGTCGGCTTGGAACTGCATCATCAGGTTGTTGCGCGAGGCTCCGCCGTCCACCTTCAGTTCGCGGAGCGGAATCTGAGCGTCGCGCTGCATGGCTTCCACGATGTCGAGCGTCTGGAAGGCAATGCCCTCCAAGGCGGCGCGGGCAATGTGGGCTGCCGTAGTGCCTCGGCTGATGCCTGTAATGCTGCCTCGGGCATACTGGTCCCAATACGGAGCACCCATTCCGGTGAGGGCAGGCACGAAATAAACGCCGCCGGTGTCAGGCACTGTCGCAGCCAGCGCCTCAATCTCGCCCGACGACTTGATGATGCCCAGTCCGTCGCGCAACCACTGCACCACGCTTCCGCCCACGAAGATGCTTCCTTCGAGGGCGTAGGTCACCTTGCCGTTTATCTTCAGCGCGATGGTGGTGAGCAGGTTATTCGCCGACATGATGGGTGTCTCGCCGCTGTTCATCAGCAGGAAGCAACCCGTCCCGTAGGTATTCTTCACACTGCCCGGCTCCGTACACAGTTGGCCGAAGAGGGCTGCCTGCTGGTCGCCGGCCATGCCGCCGATGGGCACTTGCTTGCCGAACAGAGTTGGCTGAGTGTAGCCATACACTTCGCTGCACGACTTCACCTCGGGCATCAGCGCTCGGGGAATGTCGAACAGGCGGAGCAGCTCCTCGTCCCATTCGAGGGTGTGGATGTTGAACAGCATGGTGCGCGAGGCATTGGTCGCATCCGTAACATGCAGACTTCCGCCCGTCAGCTGCCACACCAGCCAGGAGTCCACCGTCCCGAAGCGCAGTTTGCCTTGTTCGGCGCGCTCCCTTGCTCCGGCCACATTGTCGAGAATCCACTTTATCTTTGTGGCGCTGAAGTAGGCATCGATGATCAGTCCGGTCTTCTGCCGAATCATATCCGTTACGCCCTGAGCCTTCAGCTGGTCGCAGTACTCGGCCGTCCGGCGGTCTTGCCACACAATGGCGTTGTAAACCGGCTCTCCCGTCTCGGCATCCCAGAGGATGGTTGTCTCGCGCTGGTTGGTGATGCCGATGGCTGCGATGTCATCACCGCTGATGCCAAGACTGGCCATCGACTCGCCGATCACTGCGGCCTCGGACGACCATATCTCGTTCGGATTGTGTTCCACCCACCCCGAGGCAGGAAAATGTTGCGTAAACTCCTTCTGTGCCACCGCGCAACTCTCGCCGCGGCTGTTGAAGATAATGGCACGCGAACTGCTTGTGCCTTGGTCAATTGCCAAAATGTATTGCTCCTTCATTGCCTTGTTTTTTAAAGTTCTCTCCGCAAAGTTACGAATTAGCAGGGAGAACTCAAAGAGAAATCCGAAAAAACAAAGTGGGTTGTGGTTTTGAGCTCAAGAAAATCACACTAATCTTTTGGTCGGACCGAAAATCGTTTGTAACTTTGCGTCTGATAACGTTTGAAACCTATCATCTATGAAATTCATCAGCTGGAACGTAAACGGCCTTCGCGCCGTAGTGGGAAAGAACTTCGACGAGGTGTTGCGCACCCTCGATGCCGATTTCTTCTGTCTGCAGGAGACGAAACTGCAGGAGGCAAACCTCAAGGAACTGGGCCTGCAGGGCGACTCGCTGCTGTCCGAACCCGTAATCCCAAGCCTGCATGGCTATCGGTGCTACTGGAACCATGCCGAGAAGAAGGGCTATTCGGGCACCGCCATCTTCTCCCGCCACGAACCGCTCAGCGTGGCCTACGGCATCGGCATTCCCGAACATGACCACGAAGGCCGAGTCATTACGCTCGAGATGCCGTACTTTTTCCTCGTCTGCGTCTATACGCCGAACAGCCAGGAAGAACTGCGCCGCCTCGATTACCGAATGCAGTGGGAGCAGGATTTCCAGGCTTATCTGAAGAAGCTCGATGAGCGCAAGCCCGTAGTGGTCTGCGGCGACATGAATGTAGCGCATCAGGAGATAGACATCAAGAACCCGAAGACGAACCGCCGCAACGCCGGTTTCACCGACGAGGAGCGCGAGAAGATGACTACCCTGCTCGCCAACGGCTTCACCGACACCTTCCGCTTCCTCCATCCCGAGGCTCGAGACGTTTATTCCTGGTGGAGCTACCGCTTCCGTGCCCGCGAGAAGAACACCGGGTGGCGCATCGACTACTTCCTCGTCTCCGACCGCCTGCGGCCCAGCATCACCTCGGCCGAGATACTCACCGACATCATGGGCAGCGACCACTGCCCCGTCGCGCTGGAGTTGAAGGTTTAGCCTCGGTCATTTTTCGACAAGCGAAATGGATATTGTTTTTTACACGAATGTCCATGAATGACCACTAATAAATATTTATGAAAGATTCGTGGCAATTTGTGGCTATTTGTGTTAAAAGAAAATACACGAAAGCCCATTAGTGCGAATGAAACATGAACAATATATTCCTTCATTCGTCGAATTCGCGTAATATTAAGATCCAGCCAGTCCAAAGGGAGAGGGCTGAATGAAAAAAGTCCCTGCCAACCTGATTGTAGGATGGCAGGGACTTTTCGTCGGTTCCACCTCCCCGCCCCTCCGTTGGGAGAGGTCGAGGTGGAGTCGAAGGCTTAGCGCCGAATCTTCTTTCCGTCCTTAATGTACACTCCCTTCTGGGTCGGCATTCCGTTGAGCTTGCGGCCTTGCAGGTCATACCAGTCACCAGATTCTCGGGCAGTGGGAGTAGTGGCGGGGATGTCGATGCCTGTCTCGCTGTCGCCGAAGCCGAGGCTGAAGCCGCGGATGAGTGACGATGGTTCGCCGACGGTCAGTCCGTTGCCCAGTTCGAAGTAGGCGCGGAAGGCACCGATGTGGGCACCAGCCTTGGCCCAGTAGAGGCAGTTGTCGGCGCCGAGGAACAGGATGCTGTGGTTGTCGGCGTTATAGTCGATGGGGCTGTAGGTGCCACAGATGCTGACATTGTCGGGGCCCTCTTCTGAGCTAATCTTCAGGGAATTTTCTTTGGTGAAAGCAACGCCGAAGAAAACGGGGTTCACGATGTCGTATTTGGTGGGATTGCTGTCGTAGCCGTCGGGCTTGTCCCACTTCACGAGCATGGGTTCGCCGGGGGAATAAGGCGAATAAATGTCGTTGACATCGAAGCCAATGTAGAGCTTGCCGTTATCGACCATGCCGGTACGAAATTCACCATCTTCAAAGAAAGTTCCGCTTATAAAACCCGCTGTGACGGAACTATTTAACGGACAGTCTTCGCTAATTACCCCAATATAAAACGGCAGGCAGAGGCTGTTCCACGAACCGTCCTTGTAGAGGGTGCGGCCGTAGAGCATGACATTGTGCGATTCATCTTGAAAAGCTGCGATGCGGTCGGCGTTCTTGTAGCCGTCGGGCTGCATTCTGTCGTCGTCGAGCAGGATGACGGTGCCATCGATGTCGAAGGGGATGCCGGGTTCGAGCGTCTTTCCGGCGAGGCCGGCGATGCTGGCGGTGATGTCGCTGGTGAGGGCGGTGGTGCCGTCGTAGAGCGTCTGGTCGGCCTTCACGCTGACGGTGCCTCCTCCATTTCCAAGTCCGTAGCTGCTGGCGGTGATGCGGTCGGATATATTGCTCCAGCCGAGGACGATGTTACCGTCAGAATAGATGCCATTGCTATTGTTGCTGGTGGCGTTGACAGAGCCGCCGTTGATGGTGAAGTCCCCGCCGCAGGATATACCCTCCCCGCCGCCACCAGTGGCACTGACGGAGCCGCCGTTGATGGTGAAATTACTGCATTCGATGCCGAAACGACCATTGGCGCTGACGTGGCCGCCGTTGATGGTGATGGCTCCAGAGGCTTGGATGCCAGTAATATATCCTCCAGTGCCGGTGGCGTTTGCGCTGAGGGTGCCGCTGCCCTCGGTCTGGCCGTAGATGGTGATACCGCCATGCTGTCCGTAGATGGCATAATTTAAGTACTTGGTAGCGGTGAGCGTGGCACCGTCGCAGAGGATGAGGTGGCTGTGGCTGTTTCTGAAGCAGAGCTGGCCGCCGAAGGTGACATTGCCGCTGGCGACATACCAGTGGGTCTCGTTATCGGCGCCGAGGTTGGTGAAGTTGAGATTGCTGCTCTCGAGAAGGACGAAGTCGGTGCATATCTGCTCCTGTCCGTTCTCGTCGATGTAGGGCACTGCGGGCTCGAGCGTCTGGCCGGCGAGGTCGGCGATGCTGGCGGTGATGTCGCCGATGAGGGGGGTGGTGCCGTACCTGAGCGGTCGCCCGGCCTTCACGCTGACGGTGCCTCCTCCATTTCCGATTCCGTAGCTGCTGGCGGTGATGCGGTCGGAAATATTGCTCCAGCCGAGGACGATGTTACCGCCAGAATAGATGCCATTGCTATTGCTATTGCTGCTGGTGGCGCTGACGGAGCCGCCGTTGATGGTGAAGTCCCCGCCGCAGGATATACCACGCCCGCCGCCACCAGTGGCGCTGACGGAGCCGCCGTTGATGGTGAAGCACCCGCCGCAGTATATACCATGCCTACCGCCACCACTGGCGCTGACGTGGCCGCCGTTGATGGTGAAGTCTCCAGAGGCTTGGATGCCAGTATTATATCCTCCAGTGCCGGTGGCGTTTGCGCTGATGGTGCCGCTGCCTTCGGTCTGGCCGTAGATGGTGATACCGCCTTTCTGTCCGTAGATGGCATAATCATTACTGCAGGTAGCGGTGAGCGTGGCGCCGTCGCAGAGGATGAGGTGGCTGTGGCTGTTTTTGAAGCAGAGCTGGCCGCCGAAGGTGACATCGCCGCTGGCGACATACCAATTGGTCTGACCGTCAGTACCAAGGGGGGTGAATCCGTCATTGCTCTCGAGAAGGACGAAGTCGGTGCATATCTTCTCCTCGCCGTTCTCGTCGATGTAGGCCACACTGACGGGTGTGCGCTGTAGGCTGACGGTGGCGTCGGCATCGGGCATCGTGAAGGTGGCGGAGCCGGAGCCGTTGGTGGTGACACCGTTGGCGGAGCCGTTGAGGAGCACGCTGTTGGCATAGGTGACGCCGCCGACAAGGACGGTGGCGGGGAAGGCAACGGTGACGGTGGTGCCCTCGGCGTAGTAGTCGGTGCCGCCGTCGGTGACTATATCGGCAGCGTCGGCAGTGGCGGTGACGTCGTCGGGCAGCGTGAGGGTGCTGATGACGCGCATAGTGCAGTTGCTGTAGATGTTGCCGGCGTGATCTCCTGCCTTATTATAAATGTCGGCCCACACATCGGCAGTCTTGTAGTCGGCGTTGCGCACATTGTAGGTGCGGGCAAGGGCGTGTAAATATGCAAAAACATTATCATAAAGCACGGGCGGTGTGGCAGCAAGGACGTTGACGGTAGTGAGGGACGAACAGCGATAGAAGGCCGTCATTTCGATGTCAGTGACGGTGGCGGGGATGGTAACGGTGGTAATATTATCGTTGTTGCTGAAAGCATCTTTGCAGATGCGGATGGTACCATCCTGAATGGAGACGGCGCCGCTGACCCCCACGCCGCAGAAGGCCGTTTGGCCGAGATAGACGACATCGGTGCTGGCCCGGGCGGCGTCATACCACGGCGTATTTGTGAATGCGGCGGGGGTTACGTCGATGATGCCGCCACCGCCGGTGATGGTGGTGAGGGCGGCGCAGTCGCGGAAGGCATCCGAGCCGATTTCGGTGATACCGTCGCCGATGTTCAGATTGGTGATGTAGGGCTTATAATCCTGCCATGGGGCGTAGTTGACGGTGTAGTTGTCAATCTCTCCGGAGCCGCCGATGGTGAGGGTGCGGGTGGGGTGGTCGTAGAGCCAGGTGGCGCTGTTGCCGCAGGTGCCGCTGGGGTTGGTCCACTGGGCGGTGTAGCTCTTGTCGCCGTGGGAGCCTTGGGCGATGGTGACGGTTGTCTGCGGCGTGTTGCCGTTACTGCCCGTCCAGCCAGCGAAGGTGTAGCCGGTGCGGGTGGGGTTGGCGAGTGTGAAGCTGGGCGTCTCGTAGTTGTAGGTGGTGGGATTGGCCGTTTCCAGAGTTCCGCCTGCGAGGTCGTAGGCGATGGTGTAGGCATGGCTGGCGTCGAGGCTGGTGCCGATGGTTCTGTTGACCGAACTGCAGGTTTTTCCCGCCAAGTCGCTGATGGTGCCATCCTTTCCGGTAATCTGCAGCTGTCCGGAAGCGCTGCTGCTGATATCGCCGCCGAAGGTGAGCACATTGGTGCCGTCGCCGGCTATATAGTTCAAGTTGCCCCAGTTGGTCGTGAGCATCTTGGTGCTGCCGCTGATGGTGACAATCTCGTTGAATGCTATCGAGACATAAATGGGATTGCCCTTGGCGTGGATGCCCGGACAGACGGTGACTTGGCTGACGGTGGGGGCGGTGACATCGACGGCCTGGATGTGGGCGACGGTATTGTAGGCATACCAGGTGTCCTCGTTGTTGCCCGAGGCATCGAAACGAATGCCGAGTGTGGAGAAGCTGCTGAGTGCGCTCTTGGAGGCGATGATGAGTCGGCCGTCGTCGGCGCGGCAGTTGGACTGGAAGTACTGCTGGCGGAGTTCGCCGACGTCGTTGCTGCTGTTGATGCTCGACCAGGCGAGGCCGACGTTGCCGCAGTTGGTGCCATGACTGACGTCGGGGAAGACGTAGTTGGAGTAGGTGGTGTTGGTGGATCCGCCCTTGTGGCAGAAGGTGGCCATGTAGCTGGAGTAGCTCATGGTGCCGGGGTTGTTGTCGCCCGCGCCCTCGTCGTGGTTCGAGGTCTGGTTGACGAGAATCTGGAGATGCTGGTATCCGTCGTCCTTCTCCTTGGCCTGCAGGCTGAGGGTCATTCGTAGCTCAGCGCCGGCGGAAGTAAGGTAGGCCTTGGGTGCGGCGGCACTGAAATAGCTGCTGACGGTCACGGCATGGTAGGCCTGCGAGTAGTTCTCGTCCTTGACGGTAATCTCACCGCTGTTGACGGAGACATCCTTCACTGCGAAGGCATTGCTGCTGTTGATGGTGGAGCCCCATGACTTGCTGCGGTCGTAGTGGGCCAGGTGGAAGCCTCCGACGTCGGTGACCTCCAGGCGGTAGCTGAGGTTGGCGATTCCAGCCTTGTGGTACTGGAAGACGTCGTTGGGCGAAAGCTCGGTCACGCTGACGGTCTTGTAGTCGTCGCCGGCGCCGAAGTTCAGCTGGCCGTAGGTGGCGGTGAAGTGCTTTCCGGCATAGGCGCTGAGGCTGACGGTGCGGTAGTTGACTGTCTCGGCGATGCTGGTGTCGCCGGTGCGCTTTACTTTAAATGTAGCTTCGTTGTCGGTCACGCCTTCGAAGGTGACCTCCCAGCTGTTCTCGGCCCATGCGGCGGTGGTAATGATGCCGAGCAGGGCGATGATTGCAAGAATTCTGTGTGTCATATTTGATGTTTTTTTTTGGCTTTTTTGGGGGGGGTGTTGGGGGTTGATGGGAGTTATGGGAATGGATGGGAATTATGGGAATTATGGGCTTGCCGTCGCATCGCTTCCTGCGGGCCGTCGCATCGTCTCCTGCGGGCTGTCGCATTGTCTCCTGCGGGCCGTCGCATTCTACTCCCCTCCCTCGGGAGGGGTTAGGGGTGGGGCTGCTGTTGTCGCACTCCTCTCCAGATAGTCAATGTACTGCTGACGGCGGAAGTGGCGCTGGCGGCGTTCTTCCCGGATGGCGGACCATATCAGCCTGAAGAGCCAGCAGACGGAGAAGACGAATACTGCTGCGATGAGAATCTCCAAGGCATTCTCGCGGATGAAGGAAAACATATTATTCATTTTCGTTTGATTTTGCGGCAAAGGTAAGATGTTTTCTCGAAACAGGGCATTCCGTTTGATACAAATACATGCCGTTTGGTACAGAATTCATTCCGTTTGGTTCAAATTGCCCGTTTTGTACGATTCGGAATGTGGGGAGGTTAAAAATGCGCGAGAATTTTTGTCATTTGCCCAGTTCTTCGTATCTTTGCCCTCGGAATGATACACACAGAGAATATATATTGGTATGGCATCGCCGCGGCAATCTATCTGACGAGCTGCTGGATGTTTGCCGTCATCAGGTGGTTCCACACCTGCCAGGAACCGAAGGAGAGACACGACTTCCTGTGGCCCGACCGCAAGCTGCTGGTCGTCATCTACCTCTGCTCGGCAGTGCTGCTGCCCTACGTCATGAACCCCGCGAGCCTTCCGGCTTGGACGATGTGGAAGTCGTACTTCGCCTGCACCTACTACTTCTACGGCGGTGCGCTGTTCTTCTGCTTCTTCGGCACCGTGAAGCACTGGCAACGCTGGCGGGCCACCATCCGCACCACCAGCGTAATCACCTTCGCGGCAATGGCACCGCTGGTGGCCGATGCCTGGACGGGCGGCCTGGTGCTGAGCGACGAGATGCGACACCTCTGGCAGGGAATGGTGACGGCAGTGAGCATCCTGATGATGGTCTATTGCGCCCTGTCCATGCGGCAGACATTGCTGTGGATGATAGAAAGTCGCGACGAGAACTACTCGAACCCCGACGACTTCCCGATGGAGTTTGCTCGGCGCGTCTGGCTGCTGCCGGTGGTGATGACGCTGCTGGTGTGGCCGCCCTACATCTTGGACTCGCCGGCGCTGATGGCGGTGATGAACTTGTTGCTCAGCGTCTTTAACGTGGTGATGCTGCTGTTCGTACTGCCCGTCTGGCGGCGCGCAGCCATCGTGCCGGAGGTGAAGGAATATCCGGAGGAGGCAGACCTCGCGCAGACGGCAGAGACGACGGAAACGGAGAGAGAGAAGTCCGACCTGCTGGCGCAGAAACGCGAACAGCGCCTCATGAAGGAGATAGAGCACTACGTCAGGTACCAGAAGGCCTATCTGGATGCCCACCTGAAACTGGAGCAGGTGGTGGAGCATTGTTCGTACAGCCGCACCTACGTCTCGCAGCTGTTCACCATCCGCTTCGGCGGCTTCTCCCGCTACGTCAACCGCCTCCGCCTGCAGCACTATGCCGAATACATGGCGGCGCACCCCGATGCCACCAAGGAGGCCGCCGCGCAGGAAAGCGGCTTCACCAGCTATTCGGCATATTATAAGGTAAAGGGGAGGATTGAACCAATAGCCACTCCCCCAGCAGCCCCACCCCCAGCAGCCCCTCCCCCAGCAGCCCCTCCCCCAACCCCTCCCGAGGGAGGGGAGTAGAATGCGACAGCCCGCAGGAAACGATGCGACGGCAGGCCCATAATTCCCATCAACTCCCATAACTCCCATCATCCTCCTCTGTAAAAAATTAACGCGGATGGAGGTGGAACGGACGAGAAGAATAGAGGCACAAAGTGTGACACTTCGTGACGAACGATGCAATTCGCGCAACAGCCTACAACTCAACGAAATACGACGGATTTTTGCATTTTGCATTTTGCAGTTGGCAAATTTTGTGG
>JAILBW010000228.1 GCA_024680695.1 Bacteroidaceae bacterium | reverse complement strand
TTGGGCTCCCACTCGATGTCCGACCTTGCCGTCTATGGCATTCCCGACAAGGCCATCGCCTCGGTGGAGGTCACGGAAGGCTATCGCGTGAAGATGTACAAGTCGAAGGACTGCTCGGGCTCCTTCTTCCGCACCGACAAGTCGCGCACGGCGCTCACAGGCACCTTCTCGGGCTCCATCTCGTCCCTCTCCATCGAGTTGCTCGACGATGCCGTGGAGGCTCCCGTCGGCGCTCAGGTCAGAATCAGCGTCGGCTGCGGCATGCTCCATGTGGCGAACGCTGCAGGGCAGACGGCTGCCATCTTCGACACGTCAGGCCGTATCGTGGCCGAAAAGCCGATTACGTCCAGTCAGGCTAAGATTTCCCTCTCGCCCCTCCCCAAAGGCATGTACGTAGTGCGCGTAGGCGAGACGTCGGCCACCGTGAGCCTCTGAGCCACACTGTAGCATGGAGCAGACTAAAACCGACAAAGAACATGGTGTTACGTTTAGGTAGGTACCAAATAATAAGTGCTCCTGCTTGCTGAAGAAAACACTCCTGCTTGCTGAAGAAAATTATTGCTGTCAGGTAAAATTGTTTCATCATCTCCTGCACCCTCCTAACCATCGGCATTCAGAGCAAAATGTGATTGACAGGGGCTTGGAACGCCCCAAAGGGGGCAGAAAGCTATCAGCTTAATGGCCTTTCAGGCCGACTTTACCGGACACCAATAAAAGAAAATGCTCCTGCTTGCTGAAGTAGGAGCACTTCTTTTCCTTCCTTTTGCCTAAATCCGAAATGGGGGGGATGAGAAAAAACGGGAGCTGAAGAACTTTATCTGATGCTGTCACTCTCCAACTCCCAGACTCATTATTTCACGACTACCTTGCGGCCATTCACGACGTACACACCCCTCACGGTCGGCCTGCCATCCAGCCTACGTCCACTCAGGTCGTACCATTGACCATTCCTTCCATTGACCGTTGGACCTTGACCGTTGACATTTTTATCCATTGACCATCGGCCATCGGCCATAGACCACTGAACCATCTCGATGCCTGTCTCGTCGTCGCTGAGGTTCAGGAGGATGTGCTTGACGGCGCTGTCATTGTCGCCAGCTGTAAGCCCGTCGGCCAGCTGGAAGTAGGCGCGCTGGGCTCCGATGGTGGCGCCGCTCTGGGGGTAGTAGAGCGTGTTCGCGCTGCCAAGGAAGAGGAGGCTGCGATTTTCCACGTCGAACGTCTGTGCTGCGTAGGTGCCGGCAAAGGTGATGATGTCGTCGATGATGACTGGGTGCGTCTCGCTGCTGATGGTCACGTCAGTGAATGTCGGATTGACAATGTCGTTTCCGCCGTCCCACCTGATGATGTATGGAGTGCCGGCTGCGATGCTGGTGACGGCTTCGGAGCCCGTCGCTGGCGTGAACTCCAGCGTCATCGTGCCATCGGCGAACGAGGCGCTGCTGAGCGTGCGGATTTCAGCGCCACTCAGGCTGGAGGCAATCTGCTCGGCTGAGAGGGGGAACGGCAGGGTGAGTGTGTTCCACGCGCCGTCCCTGTAGAGTGTGCGGCCCTGCAGGGTGACGTCGAACGTGCAGCCGACTGCGGCTGTATTGGCAGCTGCAGCGGAGATGTTCTCGACATTATCGCCACCATTGGCGAGCTCGAACTGGCCGCTGCTGATTAAAGTGATTTCGTCCACATAGGCACGTTTCGAACTGGTTGACAGCGTGATGGTCACAGCGCCCGTCGCATTGGTGAGATGGACGACGCAGGGTGTCCAGTCGCTGGCTGGCGTAAATTGTGTGGCGTCGGCTGTCGCACCTGTCACAGCGACGTTCAGCCTGACACCAGTATCGCTGCCATATTGCTTCAGATAGAATGTCAGCGTGGCTTTGCCCGTCAGTGCGATGGGACCCGATGTCATTGAGCCTGCGCCGCTGGTTGTGCCGAACTTTAGGCAGCCGTCGTTTGCGTAGCCGCCTCCTCCGGCATATATCTTCTCGAGCGTCGACCAGGTCTTGCAGTCGAGGTTTGCATATTGGTTCGTGATAGCATTCGTTGCGTCAGCGTTTCCTGAATATTTGCTCATTCCCTCATACAGCAGTTTCTGCCCATAGACCAACGAAGGCTCGCCGACGGTCAGCCTATACGAAGCCGTGCCGACGTTGTAGCTGTCGTTGCCGGCAAACGTAGCGGTGATGGTAGCGGTGCCATCATCTACAAGAGTCATCTCACCAGTGACGGCATCTACGATTGCCACCGTTTCATCGCTGCTGCTGTAAGTGACGGTCAGACCTGCGGGATTGGTTGTCAGCGTCGGTTCCACGAAATCTTCGCCAACAGCAGCCATAGTCTCAACCTGACTGAAACTCATATAGACGGGCTGCAGGTAGTTGTCGTTGCTAAACTCCGAGTTAGTCAAGGATCCCCAGATATATTCCTGCAAGCCCGGATAGTCGATGAAGGGATTGCGATTGCCCTGCTTGGCAAAGACTGTGTTGTTGCGGTTGGTCTCCTTCTCGCTCACAGGGTCGTTCTTCGCCCACTTCATCAGCATCGCCAGTTGCCAAGCCTGCAGGCCTGGATAGGTGGAGCCGTCGATGACATACACCACCTCCGTAGAGGCATAGTTCGCGAACCAGTCGGGCAGCTTCTCCTCGTAGCAGGTCACCATATAGAAATAGGTACGCGCGAGGTCGCCCTTGTACTCGTCGGCCGGCTCGAAGACAGTGCCCTCGTAGCCAGGATAGGTGCAGGTGCCAAGCTTGCTGAAGTCGTTGGTCGATTTGTAGGCCTCGCCGTCGGTCTCTCCATACGGATAGTTGGAGCGTCGCGTATTGATATTTCCATCGACGGGATACAAATGGTGGAGGTCGGTGTACATGGGCATCACGCCGCCAAACCAGCTTTTGGGGAAGGAGTGCTCGCGGTTGAAGCCGCTGCCCTCTGAGCTATTGTTGTGTGGGCCGCTGTAGGGGTCGTAGTTGGTGATGTTGGAGTACATGTCCCATATCTTGCCGTCGCTTCGCACGTCGGTGGTCTGATAGGCCTCCCAAAGGTTGTCGTAGCCCAGTTCCGTGTGGTCATAAATGATGCCGCACATTGCCGTCTTCAGGGCTGCACCCGTCTTCCCATCGGCAGCCTGATAGTAGTCGAAATCGCCTGATGTGTCGTCTGCCAACCTGTATAGGGTCAGTGCGCTGCCTGTACCTGTCGCATAGCAAGCAAAGCCGTACGTGCCGTTGCGTCGCAGCGTGGCATTGACGCTGTTGGCTGAGTTTTGCTTGTTTGTAAAATCGTACGTCGAGGCTGCCGAGCCAGCCGAGCCAGCCGTCACACTCCACAGCGCCTTGTCGTCTGCATCACTGGCCAGTAGCTGAGCCTTATTTGCAGCGCCTGTGCTTGCTGCGTACTTGCCAGCGGCGGCGTTGTAGATGGTCCAGTAGTCTCCGCTCTGAGTAATGTGCCAGACAATGTCTTGACTCGGATTGGTGATGAGGACGTTCGACGGCTGTACTTCCTCATACTGCAATCTGCCGTTATCCAACGTAGTGTTCATGACACCGCCGTTGTAGCAAATCACATAGTCGCCCTCAGTAAGCGCACCAGAATACAGGCTGAACGTACCAGCAAATCTGTGGTCTTCGAACGTGGCCGTTGCTGTGCCTGCTCGCAGCTCCACCTCGTCGATGATGGCCTGAGAATTCGAGGTATTGAACACGATTTTCAAGTACAGCGTACTCACCTGTGCCTCAGCAGGCAAGGAGTAGCTGCGCTCCACGAAGGTCGTGGCTCCAGTGCCTGTGCCGCTCACCTCGGTGTATGTCCCAGCAGAACTGGTTGCATAGAACAGGGAGGTGGAATACGTCTCCTTTATGGATGCTGCCTTCCACTGATAGGTAAGTGTCAGCGAGTTGTAGGAGGCCACATTCAACGGACCGATTATTATGTAGGCGTCAGTCCCCTGACTGCTTTGGTTCAGACCCGACAGCGTCGAGCCCGTCGTGTTCTTCCCTTGCTTGGCATTCGAAATGGTGTAACCAGTAACGCCAGCATAAACAGCACTGACGCCAGACTTCACGCTGTAAGAGTCATTCCACTCACGAACCGAACCTGGGTTATCTCCAAAAGTCTCATGGAAAAGAACCATTTGCGTGTCTTCTGCATTCGCAGATGTCAATATGCCTCCCCATATAGTAAGGAACAGCGAGAGCAACACTCTAAATCGCAACGAATTCTGCATAATATGAATGTATTAAATCATTTGTCCAAGTGCCTGAAACTGCCGCTGAGTGTCTGAAGCTGCCATCGTCTGTAGAGACCTCGCACGGCCGACACGTCAGGGGGACATATACTATGTGATTTGCATTTTTTCCATTGTATGCTCTGCAAAGATAAACAATTCTTCAAAAAACGTAATAGGTTTTCGCCAATTTTCTCAAAAAAAAACGGTTCTGCATCAATATAGATGGTAACAAATCATCTGATTCCATCCCTTACTTGCTGTTGTATCGTCTCCTGCTTGTTGTCGCAACCGCCTTTGCTTGCTGTCGCAACCGCCCTTGCTTGCTGTAGTAATCGCCTTTACTTGCGCAAGTTTTCGCTGAAATGTTAGGCCTGTTTTGCTGCAATTTTATTTTGAAAAAGGCCAAACAGCCTACATGCCTACATAATTTGACTGTAAATTTCTGTAGTACAAAAAGTTGCAAAATTTCAAGCCTACATAAAGCCTACATAAAGCCTACATGATGCCTACATACTTCATACATTAATTGGGAGGGTGTCCGAATGTAGGTTTTATGTAGGCTTATGTAGGCTTTATGTAGGCTTGGATTCGTCGCAATCCCTTTATTCATGCGGGTTTCAAGAGATTTTATGTAGGCATGTAGGCTGTTTTGCAAATTTCGAGCGAGATTTTTCGTTTTTTGCGCCCTGCTCTCTATGTCAATCACGATGGACTGCTGCGGGAACAAGGCCAAAGTCATCAAGAGGAGCATGAACCTTTGAACCCTTGAAATCTAAAAAAATGTTATTTCCTTTGCCAACAAAACGTTTTTGCGTACTTTTGTCCCACGAAACATCACACAGAGAAACGACATGAAGAAGAGAAAGACGATGTGGATGGCGCTGCTCGCCATAGCAGGAAGCGTGGCAGCACAGGGACCGTGGAAGATGTGCCTGAACTGCGAGGCAGAGAAGATTACGCTGGAAATGGACTTGTACGAGGAGAGCATCACTGTGCCACGCATGGAGATGTTCGGCCCCATGAACGGCTATCTGGGAGGCAACATCTACGGAGTGTGGAGCATCACCTCGTTCGACATCAAGAGCGACCGACAGGCCACTCTGCGCGTATCCAACGACCTGGGCAGCGAGACACAGCGCATCACACTCACGCAGCAAAGCGACTCCACCTGGCTGCTGCGCTTCGAGGGACGCAACGTGGTGAAACGCTCCGACGGGAAGAAACTGGTGAAGATCCCGTCCGAACTATTAATGAAAAAGGACCCAGAAAAGGTAGGCTCCGTAGGCGAGAAGTAGCAGGACACCCTCCCAGCGCGTCAGGCGACGACCTGTGAGGCATACAAGCCACAGGAGCACTACGCTGCCCAGTACGGCCAGCAAATCGACGAGATTGACATCCGTCATCTGCATGGGCGACACCATGTTGCAGATGCCCAGCACAAAGGCGATGTTGAAGACGTTGCTGCCGATGACATTGCCCAGCGCCAGTCCGTCGCTCCCCTTTCGAGCAGCCACAAGGCTTGTAGCCAGTTCGGGCAGGCTCGTACCTGCTGCCAAGATAGTGATGCCGATGACTTTCTCGCTCACGCCTAAAGCGCGCGCTACGTCGGTCGCCGAGTTCACCAGCAGCTGGCCACAGCCCACCAATACAGCCATTCCGAGCACGATGAGCCCCAGCAGCCTCCACAGCGGCGTCTGCTCCTCAACCACCTCAGAGGCTGCACCTCGCTGCCGCTTGGCTATATATATATTATAGGTAAGGAAGACGGCAAAGAGCAGGCACAGGATGGCCGCGCTGTAGCGGTTGATTTCACCCGTGAGAACCATCAGGACGAAGGCTGCTGTGACGAGGATGCAGAATGGCAGGTCGCGCCAGAGCACCCCACGCTCGACGGGGATGACAAGCAGCATGCACGACGCGCCTACAATCACAAGCGAGTTGAACGTATTGCTGCCGATGATGTTGCCCACGCTCATGTCGCCACTGCCGCGCAGGCAGCTGATGAAACTCACGACAAACTCGGGCAGACTCGTGCCCAAAGCCACGATGGTGAGGCCGATGACCAGCTCGCTCACCTTCCAACGACGAGCCAAGCCGCAAGCGCCGTCCGTAAAACGGTCGGCTCCCCATAGCACACCAGCCAACCCGATGATGATAAAAATGATGTTCCAAATCATAGCGGCTGCAAAATTACACAGAATATTTCAATACGGAACGATGAAGAACGAAAAATTCTGCGTAACTTTGCACAATCGGACATGAAATAATCCCAAAAAGCAAAAGAAAATGGCCGAGAATAGCGAATTCGTACAATGCCTCAACTGCAAGTGGGGCACCTACCAACAATGGTTCGAAAACCCAGTAATCGCCACCTGCTCCCTCAACAACGAGAAACAAGTGGCAGCCACCCGACGCATCTGCAAAGAGTATCGCGAAAGGCTCGGCGAACCACAGATTCTGCACCACGACAGCTATGATTAACTTTTTTTATAGTTGTTTTAACCCCTTTTTACATTGCAATTCGAAAGAAAATGCGTACCTTTGCCAACAAATTAGAAGAAAACAACACGTAATAACAAACAAGAACAGTATATGAAGAACAAGAAATTCATCATCGCGGCCATGTGCATGACACTCTCTGCCAGCACATTCGCACAGGAACTCAGCTTCAAGGACAAGACGCTCGAGGAGAGAATCGGATACTCCAACAACAATAACGAGGACAGCATCAAGATAGGGCGAAGCAACGTCTCACTCTTCCAGCAGAGCCTCGCCAACCAGGACTGGGCAGGCGCATACGAAAACTTCTCGTGGCTCATCAAGAACGCACCCTTCGCCATCAACGGCATCTACACCCAAGGCCCGTTCATGTTCTACAACCTCATCAAGAACGAGCAGGACAAGGAGAAGAAACTGAAGTACTTCAACGAGATGATGTCGCTCTTCGATGCACGCCAGAAGAACATCGACGTCATCAACACGTTTGCCAACACCACCTCGACATTGGGCGACGTACTCTCCGTGAAAGCCGAGTACTACAACTGGACGGCTCCCGTGGTGGAAGGCAGCGCATATACCCTGAACAAGGCATACGCAAACTTCTCCGACGCCATCAAGATGGTGAACGAACAGGGCGGACGCGAGATTACCGGCACCTTCCTGCACACCTTCTTCCTGGTGAGCGACGCCATGTATAAGAGCGCGCCAAACGCCCTGCGCGAGCAGTATCTGCAGGACTACCTCGACTCGAAGGACGCCTGCGAACGCATGCTCCAACTCGCCAAGGAAGCCAAGGAAGCCGGCGACGAGGAGAGAGCCAAGAAACTGGTGGCCACATACGACGCCCCGCTGGCTGCCATCGAGCAGGCCTTCTCGGAGAGCGGAGCTGCCGACAGCGCCCAAATCGTGAAGATATACACCAAGAAACTGGAGGACTACAAGGCCGACAAGAACAAGCTGAACAGCGCACTGACCGTCATGGCGCAGAACGACTGCGACAATACCGACATCTACTACCAGTACGCCGAAGCAGCATACAGCATCGAACCCACCTACACCAGCGCCATCGGTCTGGCACAGAAGGCACAGCGCGACGGAGAGGCTGAGAAGATGCTCGAATACTACGAAAAGGCACTCGAACTCTCATCGAGCGACGCCAACCGTGGCATCATCTGCCTGAACATCTCCAACAGCCTCATAAAGAGCAAGAGCTTCACTGGTGCACTGACCTACGCCGAGCGCGCAATCCAGTACAATGCCGACCTTGCAGGCAAGGCCTATCTGAAGGAGGCCAACGTGTACACACAGCTCGGCCAGTACAAGGACGCCATCGAATACTGCACCAAGGCTGCCGACTCCGACATCACCGTCAGCGGAACTGCCAACCGACTGAAGGAGAACATCCAGCGTGTACAGGCCAACCAGGCTGCCAACGACAAGGCTCGCAGGGAATACGAGGAATACATTGCACGACAGAAGGCCGAGGAGGAGTTCTGGACGCGCGCCGCAAAGAAATAAGCCGCAGTCCCCTACCTTATTATATAATATAAGGCAGACTCCCCACACACCTCTGCCTGCATACGGACCTCCCACCGATGCAGGCAGAGATGCTTTTATATAGGCCAGAAGAAACAAAAGTCGGCCAAAAGGCAGAAGGAGACGCAAAGATGTGTTAAAAAAAATTAAACTATCGCTCATAGTTCACAGTATTTCACACTTTATTTATAACTTTACAAGGCAAAGAGCGGTTTTACGCCCCTCCGAAAGGCATTTGGCTAAAAAAGGAAGCAGAAGATGAAGAAAATCTCGATAGGCGTCATCGGCCTTGGAAGAATGGGAAAGAAGCACTTGCGAGAGCTGACAAAGAGTGAATATTGGCATGTGAAATACATGTGCAACATCCACCCTGAGAGAGCTGCCGAAGCTGCCGAAATAGCCCCAGAAGCCATCTTCACCACACAGGAAGACGACATATTCCAGGATCCCGAAGTACAGTGTGTCGGACTCTTCACGCTGGCCGACTGCCGACCACGCCAGATACGCAAGGCATTCGAGCACGGAAAGCATGTCATCTGCGAGAAACCCCTTGCTTTCCGCATCGAGGACGAATGGAAGGTGGTGGAACTCTCGGAAAAGACCCCCCTGCTCTCGACGGTGAACCTCTTCCTGCGCTACGCTTGGTACACCAACGAGATGAAACGCTTCGCACAGAGTGGCGAGATTGGCTATCCGGCCATCATCCGCATCTGCCACATGACTCCTGGCCTCTCGCCTGGCGAAGGACTGCAGTTCGAAGGTCCCTCGTTCCACGACGCTGGCATGCACTACGTGGACATCTGCCGATGGTTTGCCGATTCGGAATACAAGACGGGCCATGCCCAAGGCGTCCGAATGTGGAGCTACAAGGATCCCTGGTGGCTCCAGTGCCACGGTACGTTCGAGAACGGCATCGTGTACGACATCACACAGGGCTTCGTGTACGGCCAGCTGGCCAAGGACCAGACGCACAACTCTTACATGGAGATTATCGGCACGAAAGGCTTCGTGAGAATGCACCACGACTTTAAGACCGCAGTGGTCGAAAAGCATGGAGTAAACGTGACGGAGGTGGTCGAGAAGCCCTACGGCGACAAGTGCATCGACGTACTCTGCCGACTCATGGGAGAGTCGATTCTCAGCGGCCAGCGCAACCCGGTCCTGCCCACACTCCGCGATGCGGCAAAGGCCAGCGAATATGCTTGGGCGATGCTCGACGACGCACGCTCCCACGACCTGCCCCCCATCGGCACCCTCGACGAGCTGGAACAGATACACCAACGGCGCGCCAGCCAAGGCAGCGGCTACGGACTGCTTAAGGAAAAGAAATAGTTGAACCAATTAAAATAACACAAACAAAATGACAAGCCATCTATTATTCTTGCCTAATCTGGGCACCGGCGAGGTCATCGTCATCGGCCTGGTCGTATTGCTCCTCTTCGGAGGAAAGAAGATTCCCGAACTAATGAAAGGCCTGGGCAAAGGCGTGAAAAGCTTCAAGCAGGGAATGAACGAAATCGAAAAGGAAATCGATGCTCCCGTCGAGAAACCTGAACAAGACAATAACAAGGAAGAGAAACAATCCTAATACAAACCCTTTAAAACAATCTATTCAATTATGGACAAAATGTCAAGACGTTCCTTCCTGAAGGCAGGAACCGCAGCAACCGCTGCATTCGCAATGGCTCCCACAGACATGCTCGGAAAAGCCAAAGCTACGAAGAAAAAAGTACAGCCCGGCAAGATCAAACTCCTCGGCGTAGGCGTCGGCGGACGTGGCCATGCCGACATTAACGGCGTTACCTACAAGGGCAAGGGCGAAGTTTACGATGACGTGGAGTTCATCGGCATGTGCGACGTTGACCAGAAGTATGCCAAGGGTGTCCTCGAAGAGTATCAGAAACTCTTCCCCAACATGAAGATTTACAACGACTACAAGAAGATGTATGCCGAGTTGCTCGATCAGGCCGACGCTGTTATCTGCGGCACTGCCGACCACACTCATGCCATCATCTGCGCCGAGGCATTGGCAGCCGGCAAGCATGTATATTGCGAGAAGCCGCTGACCCGCACCGTGTATGAATCCCGCCTGCTCACCAAACTGGCTGCCAAGGCTGGTGTGGCTACCCAGATGGGAAATCAGGGTGCAAGTGGCGAGGGCGTAAACCTCGTTTGTGAGTGGATCTGGAACGGCGAGATTGGCGAAGTGACCCGCGTAGATGCCTTCACTGACCGTCCTATCTGGCCGCAGGGTCTGGAGCGTCCGACCGAAGTACACGATATCCCCAGCACGCTGAACTGGGATGCCTTCATCGGCCCGGCTCCCAAGCGTCCCTACAACTCCATCTATCACCCCTGGAACTTCCGCGGATGGTGGGACTTCGGTACAGGTGCCCTGGGCGATATGGCCTGCCACATCCTGCATCCCGTATTCAAGGCTCTTGACCTCGGTTATCCCATCAAGGCCGAGGGTAGCTCCACTCCACTGATGTCCGACTGCTGCCCCAGCGCACAGGTGGTCAAGCTGACCTATCCCGCTCGTCCAAACCGTCCGAAGGTGGCCATGCCCGAGGTGGTCGTAACGTGGAGCGACGGCGGTATCATCCCCTTCCGTCCTGAGTTGCTGCCCGCAGGCAAGAACATGAATGTCAGCGGTGGCGGTGCCATCTTCTACGGCACGAAGGACATCCTCGTTGTCGGCTGCTACGGCGAGAAGCCATATCTGGTAAGCGGCCGTGTGCCCAACGCTCCCAAGGTTTGCCGCCGCGTAACCGAGAGCCACCAGCGCGACTGGATCCGCGCCATCAAGGAAATCCGCGAGGGTAAGAAGGACTGGACAAAGACCGCTTCCGACTTCAGCGAGGCCGGACCGTTCAATGAAATGGTTGCCATGGGCGTGGTTGCCACCCGTCTGCAGGGCCTGAACCAGATTCTGGAGTGGGACGGCGAGAAGATGCAGTTCACCAACATCCCCGAGAACGCCACCGTAAGGTCGATGCTCAAGGACGGCTTCTCGATTCACGACGGACACCCCACGTTCGACAAGAAGTGGACCGAGCCCGTCAATGCCCGTGAGTTCGCTGCCGAGCTGATCAAGCCCAAGTACCAGAATGGCTACGTTCTGCCCGAACTGCCCGCCTGATACGATCATTGTCTATTAGCATTGAACATCTATTCATAAGAGTATGAAACTAAGGAACATTATAGCTGCCACCGCCATGGTGGCAGCTATTGGTACACAGGCACAGCCTCAGTACCTTGTGCTCAACAATCCGCAGGTGGACATGAGCAAGTTTAAGGTGGACAAGGACGGCTTCTATGTCCTCTTCGACGGAACGAGCATGGACGGCTGGCGTGGCTACTGCAAGGACCACATCCCCAGCAAGTGGAACATCAAGGACGGCGCACTGCACTTCGACGGACGCACCACGAAGGGCGAGGGCGGCGACATCATCTTCGCCCACAAGTTCAAGAGTTTCGAGTTCGAGCTCGAGTGGAAGATCAGCGAGGGAGGCAACTCCGGCATCTTCTACCTCGGCCAGGAGACGGCTACCATCCGCAAGGATGCGCCCAAGACCGAGGAGTTCGCCTCGCCCGACGGCAAGATAAAAGTCACCCAGACCATCGAGCCGACCGAGCGACTCAACTATGAGCCCATCTACATCTCCTGCCCCGAGTGCCAGGTGCTCGACAACGAGCGTCACCCCGATGCAAAGCTCGGCGCCACTCTCGGCATCCGCCAGTCCACGTCGCTCTACGACATGATAGTGGCTAAGCCGCAGAACGCCAAGCCCGCCGGCGAATGGAACAAGGTGAAGATTGTGGTCAAGAACAACAAGGTAACCCACTTCCAGAATGGTGTCAAGGTGCTCAGCTATACGCTGGCCGACAAGTCGTGGGTCGACCTCGTTCAGACCTCCAAGTTCAGCCAGAAGAACTGGCCCCTTGCCTTCGAGATCATGAAGGACTGTGGCAAGGAAGCCGGCTACTTCGGCATGCAGGACCACGGCGACGAGGTGTGGTATCGTAACATCCGCGTCAAGGTGCTCAAGTAAACAGAGAGAGAATCAAACCATTGAAAGAAAACAAAGAAAAGATGAAGAAGTTATTTTCAAGCGTTAGCCTCTTGGCCGTCGGACTGCTGAGCCTCTGCCTGACCTCATGCTGCGACAACAAGCCCGCCGAGCCGATAAAGAAAGATGTCGCATTCCAGATGTACAGCGTACGCGAACTCATTGGCGACCCCGGTAAGTATGCCGAGAACCACGAGTCCACGCTGAAGGCCCTTGCCGACATGGGCTATACGGCCATCGAAGCCGCCAACTACGGCGACGGTAAGCTCTATGGCGTAGAGCCCGAACAGTTTAAGGCCGACATCGAAGCCGCCGGCATGGAAGTCCTCTCCAGCCATGTAGGGCACAACCTGAACGACGAGGAACTCCAGAGCGGCGAGTTTCCCGAAGCCCTCAAGTGGTGGGAGCAGTGCATCGACTGCCACAAGCGCGCTGGCATGAAGTACATCGTCAACCCCGGCGTAAACTATCCCCGCACGCTGGCCGAGGCCGACGTTATCTGCAACTATCTGAACAAGATCGGCGAGATGGCTAATGCCGCCGGCATGAAGTTCGGCTATCACAACCACTCCCACGAGTTCGGTCGCGTCGAGGACAAAGTGTGGTACGACTATATGGTCGAGCACACCGACGCCGACAAGGTATTCTTCGAGATGGATGTCTATTGGGCCGTACGCGGACAGGTGAGCCCCGTCAACTACTTCAAGAAGTATCCCGGCCGCTTCACCCTGCTCCACATCAAGGACGACCGCGAACTGGGCCAGAGCGGCATGGTAGGCTTCGATGCCATCTTCAACAACTTCGACGTAGCGGGCACCAAGTACCCAGTGGTTGAGCTCGAGGGCTGCAACGCACCCACCATCCTCGAGGGCATGAAGGCCAGCATCGACTACCTGCTGAACGCCGACTTCGTGAAACCCTCCTACAACAATTGACACCGCAATGAAAAACGCATGATGGGTTGCGCGCAACATGAAGGTGCGCAGCCCATCATTTCTACGAACGAAAGAGAGAGACACACACTATGACCGACGAGACAGAAGAGAGAGAGGGCGAGGGCATGTCCTTCTGGGACCATCTCGAGGTACTGCGCTGGGCACTGTTCCGCATCGCCTGCGTGATTTTCGTAGCCTTCATTGTATGGTTTTGGGCAATGCCCCACATCTTCGACGACTTTGTGATGGCCGCAACGTCGAGCGACTTCTTCGTATACAAATGGCTCACGAAGCTCAGCTTCGGCCTGATGACCTTCGATCCCGACTTCAAGGTCGAAATCATCAACATCGAGGTCACGGGCCCCTTCATGATACACATCAAGACCTCTTTCTACATGGCTGCCATAGTGGCCTTCCCCTACATGGTCTATGAGATATGGCGATTCATCGAGCCCGCCCTCTTCGAGAACGAAATCCGCAACATCCGCCCCGCCTTCATCGGTGGCACACTGATGTTCTTCGTCGGCTGCGCTGTCGGCTACCTGCTGGTGTTCCCGTTCACCTTCCGTTTCCTGACCGAGTACACCCTGAGCCCGAACATCACCAACCAAATCAACCTCTCCAACTACATCGGCAACTTCTCGATGCTCATCATCGTGATGGGCCTGGTCTTCGAGATGCCCCTGCTCGCCTGGCTTCTCTCCTCTCTGGGCGTCCTGCGCAGGAGCCTCCTTCGCGAGTATAAGAAGCATGCCGTTGTGGGCCTGCTCGTACTGGCTGCCATCATCACCCCCAGCGGCGACCCCTTCACGCTGATGGTCGTCTTCGTACCCCTCTACCTGCTCTACGAACTCTCCATCCGAGTGGTGAAGGAAGACGAACCCGACGATGACGACGAGACGGACAACACATCGGGCCATGAGGTTCAAGCCGTCTGACTCCCCTTCCCGGCAAGAGGTATAATCTGCACCTTACTCTTTTTTCAAATGCAAAGGCTGCGAGTAAGCGAGACGAAAGTCATGCTTGCATGAACTTTCCCGAGCGTGAGCAGGCTCGACGATAGTCACGGCTGCGAGTAAGCGAGAGGAAAGTGAAGCTCGCTTCGACTTTCCCGAGCGGAAGCAGGCTCAACCGAAGGTTAAATGCAAAATGCAAAATGCAAAATGCAAAATCGGCACTCCGACGGAGGTTGATTATCATTTTGCTTAACCTTGACGAGGATTAAAATACCGCTTGCAGTAGCGGAAATTTCCGCTTGCTGCCGCAGGAGCCTCTGCTTGCTGTCGCGGGAGCCTCTGCTTGCTGTCGCGGAAGCGTCTGCTTGCTGTCGCGGGAGCGTCTGCTTGCTGTGGTGTTTTTGGGCCCTTTGGAATGTTGCAGTCTTCTTTACATTTCGCTTTTTCGCAATATTCCGGCTTGGCTGAAATAAATTAAAGGTTTTATGCCGCATTATAGAGAAAAAATTCGTACCTTTGCATCGCTCATTATTATTAATGTGGCAGAAGCGCTTCGAGAGCCCCCGCCCGACTCCCCAAAGGAAGGAAGAAGAGGCTCAAGACAAGGCCTTCGACAGAATCATAACAGACCCTCAGACATGCTTTTGGCAGGATAACAGACAGATTAATTTACCATTTATATTAACTCATTTTTTAACTCATCAACAAAACAATGAAGAAGTTTTTTACTTTTGTCTTCGCGCTGATGGCTGCAACAGGCATCAATGCGGAGGAAATGTATCTGGTCGGTGACGGTACACCCATCGGCTGGGAAGGCGACGGCACAATGCGTCAGAGTACAAGAATGACGGAGACCAGCGAAGGCGTCTTTGTATGGACCGGCCTGCTGAAGCACGGCAGCGAGGGTTTCAAGATCTGCAACTCCTTCGGCGGCTGGGACGGCTACCATCCCTCCACGCAGGCCTTGGCCATTGCCGAAGCGGGCGTTGACACCTACACGACGGACAACGGTTCCGACTGGAAGTGGAATCCCGCCAATGAGGATTGGCAGTACTACACCATCACGCTCAACAAGAAAGAGGGCACTCTCTCCTGGCAGACCGTGACACCCAACCTGCTGACACCCAAGGAGGACGGCTACATCTACATCGGCACGGCCGAGGAGCTGAACACGCTGGCATTCATGCTGCGCAACAATGTAAACAACCAGAGCTACAAGGTGAAGCTGACGGCCGACATCGACTATACGGCTTACAAGAACGGCAGTATGTCGGCGCTGGGAGTAACGGAGAAGAAGCCCTTCCGCGGCGAGTTCGACGGACAGAACCACACCGTGACCATCGACCTCGAGTCGTACAGTACACGCTTTGGCTTCTTCGGAACCATCGAGGGTAAAGTGCGCAACCTGAAGCTTGCAGGCAAGGTTACGGCTACCGACAAGAACCAGACGGCTGGTTTCTGCGGCCTGCTGAAGGGCGAGTTCAACGGGATTTTCAACTGCATCAGCAGCGTCGAGATTATCGACAGCCAGAGCGGCGACGGCACTATCGGCGGCTTCTGCTCTGTGACTTACGATGCTACCTCCATCGAGAACTGTGCCTTCTATGGCAAGATCAGCGCCCCCAACCGCAACGGCAACGGCTGTTTTGTGGGATGGTGCAACAGCGGTGCCAGCACTACCATCAAGAACTGTCTGGTCGTAGCCGACATCAGCTGGGCTGGTGGCGAGAACTTCGGTCGCAACAATCCCAGCGTCATCAACAGCTTCCGCGTCGAGGCAAGCAATGCTGAGCTGGCTAACGGACAGATGACGTACAAGCTGAACAGCAGCGTATCGGGTGCAGAGGGCTGGTATCAGACTCTCGGCACGGACGCTATGCCCACTCCCCTCTCCTCCAGCGCCAAGCTCTATGCCAACGGCTCCTTCTATTGCGACGGTATTACTCCGAAGGAGGGCGTTGAAATCGTACTGAGCAACAAGGAAGAGTCGATCGTCGAAGACCATGTCTTTGGAGCCAACGGTGTGTGCGAAGGCTGCAAGTCGGTAGGTCAGCAGGCAAACGAGGTGGACGGTGTCTTCCAGCTCAACAATGCAGGCAACCTGCTCTGGTGGGCAAAGTATGTCAATGCAGGCAACCCCGCATCGAACGCCGTTCTCACAACCGACATTGACATGAGGACTGTCAAATATGAGCCTGCAGGCAATCCCGCCAACAGGTACGTCGGCACATTCGACGGCCAGGGACACACCGTAACGTTTGCACTGGAAGATCAGACACTGAACTATCAGGGCCTCTTCGGCGTAGCTACCGACGGTGCTACCATCATGAACGTAATCGTGAGGGGTATTGTCAGCGGCAACAGCTACGTCGGAGCTATCGTTGGCGGTTCCAACGGTTCCGCTGATGGCAAGAAGCTCAGCATCATCAACTGCGGCAACGAGGCCGTCATCAACGCCAAAGAAGCTAACGGTGCCGGCATCATCGGTGTGAACATGGGCGGTCAGGCTCACTTCTACATCCTCAACTGCTACAACGCAGGCAAAGTAACCTCCGGTCGCGAAAGCGGTGCCATCACCGGCTGGACTGGCGGCGACAACTCCACGATCGAGAACACCTACAACATCGGCGTCGTAGTGAACGGCGAGGGCGACGGCTTCATTCGTGGTGGCGGCAAGCTCATCAACACTTACAATATCTCCGCCTCCGATCCTCGTCTTCCGAGCGGCGAACTGTGCTACCTGCTGAATCAGGGCAACATCCAGGATCCCGTATGGCGCCAGAGCATTGGCTATGACGACATTCCTACGTTCAAAGCAAAAGCTGCCCGCGGCATTGTGAACAAGATTGGCGACACCGGCTATGCAACGCAGTACATCGCCGAGAGCAACGTCCTGATTCCCGAAGGCGTAACTGCCTACAGCGGCTTCGTCGACACACCTTGGATTGCCCTCCGTCCGCTGACCAGCATCATCCCCGCCGGCGAGGCTGTCGTGCTGGAGGGTAAGCCTGGCTTCTACAGCTTCATCCCCGTTACGGTCGGCGCCACCGTCAAGGACAACAGCCTGAAGGGCTCGGCCCAGGCATTCGAGGCCACCGGCTCGCAGTATGTACTGGCCACGAAGAACGGTGCGGTAGGCTTCTACAAGGCCGAGGGCACCATCCCCGCTGGCAAGGCTTACATCGAGTACACCGGTGCTGCAGACGTGAAGGGCTTCTTCTTCGGAGAAGAAACAACAGGCCTTGAGATGGTTCAAGAGCTCAAGGATTCAAAGGCTCAAGACGTCTACGACCTGAGCGGCCGCCGCGTAGAGAAGATGCAGAAGGGCATCTATATTATTAATGGTAAGAAGGTATTGAAGTAATATGAAGAAAATGTATGTTTCGCCTCGACTGGAAGCAGCTTCCAGCGAGGCCACCGAGATGCTGGCAGCCAGCCTACCCATCGGCGAAGGAACCGTCAATGGCAGTGACGCACTGACAAAGGAAAATGACTGGAACATCTGGGACGACGACGCAGAGTAAGGCAAGAGCCCTCTCCCTTTCGGGAGGGGGCTTTTTCGATGCCCTCGACCCGATCGTTAGGCAGTCAAGCGCTAACAGGCTTTCTTCCTGCCATCTGTCCGCCGTTTTACGATTGGATATGGTTTGTAAATCCGCCACAAAGCCATCGAATGGGCATTCGTTGGAGACTAAAATGGGGCGAAAAGCAGAACTTTTCTCCGTACGAAGCACTCATTCCCTCACTTTGTTTCTCAAAAAACTACAGCAAGCAGAGACGATTACTTGCGCAAGCGGAAGGCAAAACTACAGCAAGCAGGAGCGACTACTTGCGCAAGCGGGAAGCAAAGCGACAGCAAGCAGGAGCGATTACTTGCGCAAGCGGAAGGAAAAACAACAGCAAGCAGAGGCGATTACTTGCGCAAGCGGAAGGCAAAATTACAGCAAGCAGAGACGATTACTTGCGCAAGCGGGAGGCAAAGCGACAGCAAGCAGGAGAGCACACCTAACGTTGCGTCTGCTTCAGCAACGAGGCGACTTCATCGGCGTTGGCTCCGAGGCGCAGGGCTTCGCGGAAGTCAGAGCGAGCCTGTCGGCGCTTCTTGGTGGCGAGATAGAGGGAACCGCGGCTGAGGTAGTAGTCGGGATTGTCCGGTTCGAGTTCGATAGCATGATCGTAATCGATGAGGGCCAGTTCGAACTGCCTGCGCTGCTCCTCCATTCCGCCGCGCGCAGCATAGAGGCGGGCATGGGTGGGATGCAGGCTGATGAGGGCATTCATCTGCTCCATTGCCTCGTGCGGCCGGCGGTCCTTATCGTTGAGTAGTGCCAATCCGAGCAGGGCATCTTCGTGCTGCGGCTCCAGGCGGAGCAGGTGCATATAGTCGGTGCGCGCCTGCTTGTAGAGGCGCTGACGCACATAGATATAGGCGCGGAAGAAGAGTGCATCCTTGTGGTCGGGATTGTCGAGAAGTACCGCATTGTAGTCGGCCAGCGCACGATTCTCGTTGTCCCGTTGCAAGTGGAGGGCAGCGCGCCGCAGAAGGAGGTCGGGCATCGAGGGGGCGAGTACAAGGCCCTGCGAATAGAATTCGAGTGCCTGCTCCCAGCGTCCCTGCCGCTCGCGAATCTGTGCGAGATAGCCGTACAGGATGGCATTCGACTTCGCCGCAGGCTGCATGCTGATTGCCCGCCGCAGACAGTCCTCCGCCTCGACGAGACTGTCCTGAGCCAGCGCATCGAGTGCCTGCCGCACCGTCGGCATATAGTCCTGCGCAGCAAGAACAAGTGCGAGGAGGGCACTCACGATTAGGGAGACGATTCGTTTCATCGCTGCAAAAGTAGTACAAAGAAACGAGATTTGCAAGTAATCGCATCCAATTGTGACTTTGGCTTTGCTGCGCTCGACGCTTTGCAGCGCTTCTGCCCGCTTGCGGGTGTTGAAGAAAGTGCTCTCGCCCGGCGCTCGGCTCTGCCGCTCCTGCCTACGGAGTTGGCGTTGAAGAAAACTGCAGATTCATTTGCGTTTTCGCCTGCTTAGTCGTACCTTTGCACTGGAAATGAAGAAGAATGAAGAGTTCGGTATCTTTACACCAAGTTCTGCGTCGCATTGCGCCGTGGCTGGATGAGCGGTATCCGGGATGGGTCGTCTTCGGATCGGCAGCCTTGTGGCTGAATGGTTTCCGCGAAGTGAAGCCTCACGACATTGACATTCTGACCGCCCCGCCAGAAGGAATGGAAGAGGAGTGGGACGAAGGCCAGCTCTTTCGCTGCCGCCGACGCACGAAGCTCTGTGTGGAAGGCATCGAGGTGGACATCAGCGAGGGACTGGAGATTCGCAGGCCGGAGGGCTGGCTGCCGGTGAGTGTGGAAGAGGTTGTCGAGCGCGAAGGACTGCGCTATGCCTCATTCGCCGAGTGCCTCCGCCTCATGCGCCTCTTCGACCGCGAAAAGGATCGCGAAAGACTGAGGAGACTGGTAGAAAAGGATCAGGAATCAAAGTAAGTCGTTCCAGCCGATGCTTGCCGTCGCATCGTCTCCTGCTTGCTGTCGCATCTCCTCCTGCTTGCTGTCGCATCTCCTCCTGCTTGCTGCAAATCAATTCAAGAACAACCGAAACTCAGCGCAGTACTATTTTCTGCCCCTACCTTAATTCTTACCAAAAAACGAGGTTATGTCGCAGAATTGTTGTAACTTTGCTCGCGAATAGAAAGTCACTCTACGTCTGACATGACACACAGGAAATACATTCTGGACCTGACTCTCACGGCAGTCGAGCAACTGAACGAGCGTTGCGCGCTGTTGCGGGCCACCGACCCTACTGCCCCACTGCCCCCGATGCAGGCGGGCCAGTTTGCCCAGTTGCGTGTGGACAACAGCCCGCATGCCTTCCTGCGCCGCCCCATCAGCATTCACAATGTGGACCGCGAACGGAACGAAGTGTGGTTCCTGGTTCAGATAGTGGGCAAGGGCACCAAGGGCTTGGCGCAGATGAAATGCCACGAGCGGCTGAACGCAGTGCTGCCCCTGGGGAACGGCTTCACGCTGCCTGAGCGGCAGACGGAGCGCGTCCTGCTCGTGGGAGGCGGCGTCGGCGTGGCTCCCCTGCTCCTGCTCGGCAAACAGCTGAGCGAGCGAGGTGTGAGGCCCACGTTCCTTCTGGGAGCCCGCAGCGAAAAAGACTTGCTGCAGACGGAGCACTTCCGCCACTACGGCGACCTCCACGTTTCGACCGAGGACGGCTCGCTGGGCGAACGCGGCTTCGTCACACAGCATCCGCTAATGCACGAAGCCCACTTCGACCGCGTCTATGTGTGCGGACCTAAGCCCATGATGGTGGCCGTAGCCCACTGGGCCAAGAGCGGAAACATCTGGTGCGAGGTGAGCCTCGAGAATCGGATGGCATGCGGCATCGGAGCCTGCCTCTGCTGCGTGGAGGACACAAGCGAGGGCCACGTCTGCGTCTGCACCGAAGGCCCAGTCTTTAACATCGAACAACTAAAATGGCAAATCTGACCACAGACATCGCAGGGCTTCGGCTGAGGAATCCGGTCATGACGGCCAGCGGCACCTTCGGCTACGGAACGGAGTATGAGGACTTCGTCCCACTGGAACAACTGGGCGGCATCATCGTCAAGGGCACCACGCTGCATCCGCGGCAGGGCAACCCCTATCCCCGCATGGCCGAGACAGAGGGCGGGATGCTGAACTGCGTAGGCCTGCAGAACCGCGGGGTCGATTATTTCTGCCAACACATCTACCCTCAACTGCGCGACATCCCGACAAACTTCATCGTAAACGTCTCGGGCAACGCCCCCGAGGACTATGCAGAATGCGCCGCACGCATCGGTGAGCTCGAAGCCATCCCAGCCATCGAACTGAACATTTCGTGCCCCAACGTGAAGCATGGCGGCATGGCCTTCGGCACGACCGTCGAGGGTGCCCAAAGTGTGGTGCGCGCAGTGAGGAAAGCATACGGGAAGACGCTCATCGTGAAGCTGAGCCCCAACGTGACGGACATCGTGGCAATAGCCAAGGCGGTCGAGGACGAAGGAGCCGATGCCGTAAGCCTTATCAATACGCTGATGGGAATGGCCATCGACGCCGAGAAGCGCTGCCGGCTGCTCAGCATCGGCACTGGTGGCCTGAGCGGTCCGGCGGTGAAACCAGTGGCTCTGCGCATGGTGTGGCAAGTGGCTCATGCCGTTGGCATCCCCGTCATCGGTCTGGGCGGCATCGTCTCGGCCACAGACGCGGTGGAATTCCTGCTGGCCGGCGCAAGTGCCGTGGAGATCGGCACAGCAAACTTCCTTGACCCTGCCGTGACAATCAAGGTGATACAGGGCATCAACGACTATCTGGAACGACACGGATTCACAAGCGTGAAAGAGATAATAGGACTATGCGAATAGACATCATCACAGTGTTGCCCGAACTGCTGGAGAATTTCACCCAAGAGTCCATCGTCGGGCGCGCCCAGAAGAAGGGACTGGTGGAAATCCATGTCCACAACCTGCGCGACTACAGCACCAACCGCTGGCGGCGCGTCGATGACTACCCCTTCGGCGGCTTTGCGGGGATGGTGATGCAATGCGAGCCCATCGACCGATGCATCAGCAAGTTGCTCTCCGAACGTCAGTACGACGAAGTAATCTTCACGTCGCCCGACGGCGAGCAGTTCTGCCAGCCGATGGCCAATACGCTCTCGCTGGCCGAGAACCTCATCATCCTGTGCGGCCACTACAAGGGCATCGACTATCGCATCCGCGAACATCTGATTACGAAGGAGGTATCCATCGGCGACTATGTACTCACGGGTGGCGAACTGGCTGCCGCCGTGATGACAGATGCCATCGTGCGCCTCATTCCGGGCGCCATCGGCGACGAGCAGAGTGCCCTCTCCGATTCGTTCCAGGACGGACTGCTTGCCGCACCCGTCTATACGCGCCCAGCCGAATACAAGGGCTGGCGTGTTCCCGAGGTGCTGCTTTCAGGCCATGATGCAAAAATCAAAGAATGGGAACTGGCACAGAGCATGGAGCGCACCCGCCGCCTCCGGCCCGATCTGCTGGAAAACTCCGCAAGCCATTGACCGATTGGAAATTGAACATTTGAACTCTTGACCATAAATCATGGAACAGAAGAAGATGAACCTATATATCATCGCCGGCTGCAACGGCGCAGGCAAGACTACAGCCTCGTTCACCGTGTTGCCCGAGCAACTCGGATGCCGCGAATTTGTCAATGCCGACGAAATAGCCGCCGGACTCTCGCCCTTCAACCCCGAAGGAGTGGCGCTCCAGGCTGGCCGACTCATGATTGACCGCATCATCCACCTGCTCAAGGAAGGCGATACATTCGCCTTCGAGACCACACTAGCTACGCGCTCCTACGTAAAGCTCATCCAGCAAGCACAGCGCCGCGGCTACTTCGTCACGCTGCTCTTCTTCTCCCTGAGCAGCCCCGAGCAGGCACTGCGTCGCGTCGAGAAACGCGTCAGCATGGGCGGACACAACATCCCGGCCGATGTGATTTGCCGTCGCTTCGAAGCAGGACTCCGCAACCTCTTCGACCTCTACATACCAGTGGTCGATTACTGGGCACTTTACGACAACAGCGGATGCCCGGCAGTGAAACTGGCCTTTGGCAGCAAGGGAAAGAAAATCACCGTGCTCGAACCCGAACGTTTCGAGGCTTTGCGCACTCAATACCACACCGAGCCGGAGGAGGGCGAGCAGGCATGACAGACAAGGAAATACGCGAGATGCAACGACGCATCGACGAAGGAATACGCCAAGCCCAAGAACGCTTGTGGGAACGCGCACGATTCAACCGCCAATCGCTGGTTATCGTTCAAGACGGCGAGATACGCGAGGTGATGCCGGAATGCGAGTGCAACAACATTCCCTCCAACACTACGTCCGACCCTCTACGCACCAATACAAGACCATAGGATGTCCTCCGATTCCGGGACTTCCTCACCTTCAACAAGAGTTTGCTTTTGTCGGCTCAGGAACACACTCTTTGACAAGTTGGAATACACTCTTAGACCAACAGGAACACACTCTTAGAAGAGTGCGCACCTCCGCAAAGCGGCTAATTCTGGACTGGCAGATTTATCCTTCACACCTGATTCTCTGGCGTACCGGCAAGGAAGTTCTGCACATTGGCCAGCGCCACCTGCCAGAGGCGTCGGCGAGCCTGAAGCGTGGCCCAGGCGATGTGGGGCGTTATGAAGCAATTGTCCAGACCAATGAGGGGTGAACCCTTTCGGGGAGGCTCCTCGGTGAGCACATCGATGCCGGCTGCATAGAGGCGCCCCTCTCGAAGCGCATCGGCCAAGTCCTGCTCACAGACCAACGGGCCACGACCAGTGTTGATGAGGATGGCCGTTGGCTTCATCCACGCCAGTGTCTCACGACGGACAAGATGGTGCGTCTCGACAGTGAGCGGACAATGCAGACTGAGTACATCGGCCTCGCGAAACAGTTGTTCGAGACTCTGGGCTTTCTCGATGCCGAGAGTGTCCAGTACTTCCCCACTCTTGCTACTCCAAGCCACAACATGCATTCCCATGGCCTGTGCAATGCACGCTGTGGCCAAGCCAGTGTTGCCCAGCCCCACGATGCCCATCGTCTGCCCGGCAAGTTCAATGAGAGGGTAGTCCCAGAAACAGAAGTCGGAAGCAGACTGCCAGCGTCCGCCGTGTACGGCCCGACTGTGCTCAGAGACGCGATGGGTGATGTGGAGCAAGTGTGCGAAGACCATCTGTGCCACCGACATCGTGCTATATGCGGGAATGTTTGTTACAACGATGCCTTGACGATGAGCAGCCTCGGTGTCCACCACATTGTATCCTGTTGCCAGCACACCGATGTAGCGCAGGCAGGGAAGTTGCCCAATGGTGTCGGCATCGAGCACCGTCTTGTTCGTGAGCACCAGTTCTGCATCTCGAGCGCGAAGCAGCACCTGGTCTGGTGCTGTTCGGTCGTAAGTTTCCATTACGAGGGGGCATCCCTCGGCATCGGCAAGTGCGCGCCAAGCTTCGAGGTCGATGTCACCCGGATTTGCGGCAAAGCCGTCCAGTGTAACCAGTTTCATTGTCGTATCAGTCTTTGGGAAGATAACTATATGCCGTGATGGCTTTGGCAAAGCGCTGCTGCAGGTCGGTGAGCGAGTAGAGTCCATCGGCATTCGCAGTGAGCCCTTTCAGTCGGATGGGAAAGATGGCTGGCGCATTCTCCAAGTCCATCATCTGCAGCCGGCGCAGCTGGTCTGTACTCTGATAAACGAGGTTGAGAGCCGCATACTCGCGTCCCTGTGCATCCCGCCATTTTTCTATGACCAGTTTAGAACCGATGGGCGTCTTTTTCTCGATGCTTTGAGGCAGGACGTACTCCTCAGCCTCGAGGGCAGCCAGAACAGAAGCGATGTTCGAATCGTGTCCGCAGAGGAAGGTGAACCGGCGGTGAGGCACGGAGAGCTCGTCGTTCATGCAAACGAGCAATGGATGCGCCACATTCACCGCCACGCAAGGTGCTGTGAAAAGTACATCGCCATACCAGTCCTTCACTTCGGCAATTAGTTCCCAATCGCGCTGCTTCAGCTTATGCCCGAAAGCAGCCTTGCGCGCATCCGTTTCTTCGTAGTACTGCAGGATAAGCGCATCGGAAGCCTGATTGGCCAGACGCAGGGCACCGCGCATATATGGTTCCTTCCCCATTTCGATGTGCACCTCGGTATCGTCGAGCCGAAAGGCACAAGTATCACCCTCACGGCAGGCGACCGACTTACGCAGGTCGAGCATCTGCTCCAGTACCTTATAATTATCGCGCATGCGCGCGCCCAAGCCTGCCATGCCCTGTTCGCCCCCCATCTGAGCAATCTCGCGGCCAGCCTGCCGACGAAAGGCTTCGCTCACGAAGGTGAACTGCGGATTGAAGACTGGATCCATCGTGCCTATGGCGCAATGGTGCTCCACCGGCACATTGGCCACGGGGAGCATGCCGCTCGAGAAGTACTGGGCAGTGGCTATTGTGCGCTGCATCGAATTGGCATAGAAGCGCAGGTCACGGCTTGCCTGCTCATGCTCGGCGATGAGTCCTTCGCCCACAAGCCACTTGCGGAAGTACTGTCCCATCATCGTCTCCAGGACACCTCCGCGCAGCGAAAGTTCGCTGGGTGCCGACGACCAGGGGAACCACTCGTGAGGCGTAATGCGAGAGAGCGCCGACCCGTTGCCCGAGAGGGGCGAACGGATGTTGTGACGACTGAGTACGACCACCTCGGCCAACTCATACTTGGAATGAAACGCCTCGGAGCGCTTCAACTGAGCACCGCCCCTTGCAATGGCAAGCAGCAGGCAGAAACATAGGACTGAATATCGTTTCATACGCTTGTTCAGAATGCTTTTCGAATGCAAAAATACAAAAAAAAGCAGGGAGCACGATGCGCTGTAACACATTTTTTCATATTTTTGCATTCTAAAAGCATTAAGGTGGGTTCTAAAAATTAGCTTTGAACTATGATTCGGCAATTTTTGAGCAAATGTGGCTTCAAGGCCGAAGAAGCGTAGCGAGCTACGGTTCAAGGAATTGGAGTCAGATATGCCAAAAAGAGACAAGCATAGACGAAGATAATGCCCACTGGATTTGATAATTATTAGAACACGCCTAAAACCTACCACCAAAAGCAACCATCTAACAAATGAAACACCTCTGCGCCATATTGCTCGCCCTCGTCGGCACATGGATTCCGGCACACGCCGGCGTATATCTCACATTGCTCAACTCAAACAAGAACCATGTGAACTACACCTACGATGGAAACACCGGCACTTACGACATCACCACCACAGGCGGCGATCCGTATATGTACACCAGCGCGCTGTCCCGCTCGCTCACGGAAGACGAGACGCACCTCATCTTTGAATACAAGTGCAGCCGCACCATCGCGAACTTCCAACTCTACTTCGGCAATACATGGTCCGAGCAACGCTCCAGAATAGTGGGCAACCTGACATCCACCGGCAACGAATGGCGCGAGATGGACATCAACCTCAGCATTCCCAGAAGCAGTTTCAATTGGGGAAGCAAGGGCCAGCAACTGCGCTTCGACTTTGGCTTCAACAGCGGCTACAACATCCAGATACGCAACATCTCCATCAACGCGAAGGATGACCCGGCCGAGAAATACAAGAGGAATCTCTCGAAGAACCTTGAGAAATACCTGTCCACGACCGACGGCAACGAATGCGGCATCGAACTGGTGAGCGCGACGAAGACACAGATTACCATAAACGGCCACGCTCGCGGCAACGGGCAATACTCGCTCGTCGAGGTGGCACCCTATCAGGATGTCACGGAACTCACCGAGTTCCTCTTCGAACAGCCAATCGAGGAGGCCGACTTCAGCATCACCGTCAGTCGTACCGCACTGCGCAGCAATTTCCGCTTCGACCGCCTATTGTCCAAGTGGGCCATCATCGATCGTTCGAGCGGCAGTCCCGTACTTGCCTGCCATGCACGCAATGTGGACGAGATACCGGCCTTGCGTCAGGCAACCGAGATGCCGCTCAAGGGCAAGAAGGGACTTGGAGGCTTCTGGCTGGGACCGAATGTCGGCGACATCGACGCCTTGGGCATAAAGAGCGTCACGATAAACGTACTGCTTACGGCAATGATCAGCACCTCGTCCACTTCCTTCAGTTCGAGCATCACCTACACCTACGCTGGCAAAACGTATTACCTCGATGCCGGACAGGTGAACTCCCTCGATGCCACCCTGCGCGAATGCACCAGACGCGGCATCGTCACAAGCGTCATCCTGCTCATCTCGCCGAATGCATGTCCGGCTGTGATGAAGAAAATCATGATACACCCCGAATGCGACGGCGGCAACTACAGTATGGCCAACATGACCACAATCGAGAGTGTATGCGCCTATGCCGCAGTGATTCAGTACATGGCATTGCGTTACAGCGGCACACAATACGGACGCATCAACCATTGGATTCTGCACAACGAGGTGGACTATGGCAAGGAATGGACCAATATGGGCGACCAACCCGTCCACAACTACATGGATGCCTACTACAAGTCCATGCGCCTCGTTTCCACCATCGCCCGCCAGTACGACCAGCACACCTGGGTGATGGGATCGTACACCCACAGCTGGACCAACAGCAGCAGCGACGGGGCGGGATATAACACGAAGAACATGCTCGAAATCACCAAGCAATATTCGCGCACCGAGGGCGACTTCCCCTGGGGCGTTGCCTACCATCCCTATCCGCAGGACCTCACGAAGCCACGCTTCTGGGTCAACGACACACAGAGCACTTACGACATGAACAGCCAGTTCTGCACATTCAAGAACCTCGAGGTCATCGATGCGTGGGCCCGCGACGCCGACAACTTCTATCAGGGACGCGAGAAGAGGCTCATCTTCCTCAGCGAGAACGGGACGAACAGTCCTGACTACAGCGATACGCAGCTCGCCTATCAGGCAGCAGGTGCATGCTGGGCGTGGAAGAAGACTGCGCGACTCACAGGCATCGACGGCATACAATGGCACAACTGGCAGGACAACCGCGCCGAATACGGACTGCGCATCGGACTGCGTCGTTATATCGACGACGAGACGGAACCCAACGGATGCAAACCCGCATGGTACGTTTGGCAGGCAGCCGAGACGGACAACGAGGACGAAGTGTTCCAGCCCTACCTGAAGATTATCGGCCGCAGCAACTGGGAGAGCATCTTCGACGAGAAACTCATGGATGTGGAAGAACTGACGGACGCTAACACACAAGACGGTGAGCCGCACACAAGAGTATATACGACCGACGGCCGCCTCATCGGCTACCGACTGGACATACTCCCTCGCGGCATTTACATTCTGCGCCAAGGCGGACACTCACGCAAAGTGATGCGCTGAGCAGGAAAAGGCCAAACTCCCCTTCTCTTCCAATGGCAATAATTCAATTTCCGCTATGTTCACGAAGACAAAGTTGCTGAAATTTTCTTCATGGCAGACGAGTTTCACAAGGTTTCTTGCCGTATGTTAGACAAATTTTCAGTATCGCCAACACAGCCTTGCCCATCGGCTTCATTCCTCAGATTGAGCGCATCGTGAAGTAGGTCGTCAAGGACAAGCCGCCGACTAAGAATGTCAGCCGCCATGTAGGGCGACTGACGGATGGGATTGTCAGCAGCTTACGGCCTTATAAAAACTAATTCTATAGCAAAACTTCATACAACGAATTAATATCTTTAATCTTAGCCAGAGCTCTGTCCCAAAGATGGGTATATTCATGTATGGGATGTTCTGAAGAAACCATAGTTTCATCGAGATAGATATTGTTGTCTTTGTCTACAAAACCATAGACTTCTCCTTGAGAGGTAATGTATGCCTGAATACCTTGGTTCCCTTTAGTAGTACGAGTTCCATTGAGCCCATAATTTGCAGTGTTGATTCTGAAGTCACCATCAATAATGAGGAATGCATTGTTGGGTGTCTTTATGACATTTTCATCATGTATGTCGTCGGCTATAATTCCTGCCTCCTCGTTTATAAAATCAGTATTCCTATTGTTATGGGGTTTAAATCCCAAAGACCTCATAAAGCCCACTATCTCATCCTGAGTAGGTTTTTCCCCTTCCACAAAGGGCTGCTCTGTTACTACTACAAATTCTCCATTTTTGTTTCTTCCAAAATGCGTAAGAGTCAGAGCAGTATCTGGAGCAACCCTGTTATGCAGGACAATCCTGTCAAGCATCAAGTGAGGCTCGATGTAATAAGCAAGACTTATTGCCTTTACAACAGTATTGCCATCCTTACTATACACCGTAGCCTCTCCCTCCTCAGCAAATGGTTCACCATATTGCTTAGAAAGGGTCTCAGTGGTGTTTTCAATCCACAGATTGTTTTCTTTTGCCCAGCTCTCTAAGATGTCTTCCTGCCTTCTGCCCAGTTCTACGTCTCCTGTTTTTTCTGTTTTAGCTTCAGGTACTGAGCTTTCATCTCCTCCCTGGAGAAGGGCTTCTGTTTCTTCAAGGATTCCTGTGCAAGCTCTGAGTTCTTCCTGTGTGAATCGCTCAGATAGAATTTGTCTTCTTTCATCGTTACTGTTATTTGATTTTGCTGCAAAGTTACTATTTTTTTCTGAATTACCAACTATAGCCATCTGGATGTCATCATTCTCCGTAGAGAACATGCCATTGTTGTCAGTAGCTGATTTGATTTGGTTAGGAATCCATGCAACATATTCAATAATCGCATTCTCACTAAGATTTGTACCTATTACACCATCATGTTTTTTCTGGAATTGTCGGTTTATGATCAACAATTTCTTTATATTGGTGGTTCGGGGCTTAATCTTTCATACAAATACTATTTTAACTTGTTTGCCATATTTACTGTTTACTCCACTAATGTTAATGTGTCATTTATTAACTTGTAAGTCTCAACATGTTCTGTCCCGTCTGCCCGTCTATCATGGTGCACCTTTTTATAAACCTTGACTTTAGCTTCTGTACCATACATGTCACCTTCATAATACTTAGCCCAGGTTTCATAGAAGGAACAGCATCCCATTGTTTCATATACATAGATTGTTTTTTCATTGTAATCGAATACTGTATATGATGGTTGCTCCACAATCCCTGAAACTATATTGTTATATGGAGGGGTGTTCGTGGATTCAAGGATGCCAGGACATGAGCTTTCCCAATTACCTTTCACCAAATCAAAACATGCATAGTAAAAACGATTGTACCCTTCGTGTTTAACTACGAATTCTTCTTCATCATCAAAGTTCATGTCCATGAAAAACATATCGGGAGCGTCTTTCGACCCGCCTAAGGTGTCTAATTTGAGAATTGGGAAGTCTATGTCTACATTAAACACGCCAATAGAGTCTTCTTCATAGTTTCTAAGTTCAAAGGGCAATTTATGGATCGCACAGTATTGACAGATCGAGTCGCCTCTCTCAAAATGCATAAGATTCAATTGCTTACTATGAATAAAGGATATATGATAACCGTTCTGGGGCTTATTAAGCATAAGTACTGCAATACTATCTCCAAAGAATGCTTTTTCACACTCCGAGACCTCCATATTGTGAATCTTACCCTTTTCGCAAGAGCAGCCACTCATTATAAGGCTTATTACAAGACTCAATAATACAATTATTTCTCCTTTCATATAACGGTCTTAGTACAGCATTAATCAAAGTTCGGACACCAATTTAAATTCTCACTATGCTTTGCCCAAACCTTATCGAAACCGGGGTATTCGAGAAGGAATTTGTTGGGACAATTCTCAGGCAATGCACATTTTATGATTTCTCCACCTGTCAGTCCAAGGTCACTTTTTTGATTCTTCAGTTGGTATAGCTTAGTCCTGATTATTTAATTTGAGGCTATCAGTCTTCTAGCATCATCCGACACTCATCAGTCTCTGAGACATTTATTCTACTCATAATATCATGCATTATAGAGTTTATTCTATCCTTCTCAAAACGCAATTCCTGTTGGCCATAATCAATAACTGCACCATAACTAAATAGGAAATCTCCACCTATGATGCCAGCCACATCACCCAATGAGTCTTTGAATGCTCTGAAGGTATCACCCATCTCTGATACAGTGAACTGATTGGCAAACCTCGTGTTATCGATATTAAAGAATATCATCACCAGCCTTCCATCAAAACTATTTTCTCCGATACCTGAAATATTGGTTATTGCTTCACCAAGTTGGTCCGTTGAAAGGCCAAGAATATTGATAAACTTCTTATCATAGACTGATAGTCCTGCGCCACTATCTACGAGGAAAGTCAACTCATTACCATTAATGCTGATCTTTGCAAATGGTGAGTTACCTCGTATTACCAGAGGAATCCTAAATGTATTTGTCAGTTCCATTGTTATCTATTTATATATTTCTGGGCAGGCTCCTTCCAAAAGGTTTCCCCATGAATATCTGGTACCACTAAAATCCTCTTTGCCATAAAAATCAGTTATTTAGTAAATGTACGACCTTCTTAACATCATCATTAGTAATCCCTAGTATATGGACGGTTTCTACATTAGACATTTGTATGGATTCTGACATCTTTAATTTGCTACTTGAAAAGATATTGCAATATAGAGATAATAATAAAGCCTACAACTATTATCCATCGATTCATGATTCCAGATTTTTTTATCTCTTCTTTGGTTTCAGATATCACATTTGTTATATCGTCTTTAATTCTTTCAATGGATGAATTTAAGTTTTTTATTGAAGACGAAATAGAATTATCAATATTTTGACATAGAGTTGTCAAATTAGTAATATTTGTAGCAAGTGTATCTACTTTAGCAGCAACACTATCAATCTTACTATTTGTCTGGTTTTGTGTGTCTAACAAATCTTGCTTAGCATGAGATATCTCTTGCGATATATTACTTGCTGCAGTTGTAACAGTCTCTTTTAGGCCTAATACATTTTGCTTTATATCTTCCAATACAGCATCTTGGCTTTCTTGAGATTCGTTCAAATCCTTGGAAACCTGAGAAAGAGACTCTTTGACTGTCAGGATTTCAGACCTAGCCTTATTTATCTCATCCTTCAGCGCATTCAAATCTTGGGCATGCTTATCAAGTTTAACAACTTGCTCGGTAAATCTTTCAATTACAAGCTCTGTTTTGGTTTTGAAATCAGTGCTTGTCTTTTCCACTTCAGTTTCAAATGAGCGGACGACATCAGCACAAGTTGAGCCAACTCGTGTTATTGCCTCTTCAAATTCATGAGACAGGGACCCTTCTCGTGCTCGCAGGTCAGATTCCCATGACTGTAGGTTTACACAGAGGGCTTTAACAGCAGAAACATATTCTCTGACTTCTTTCTGCAACTCTGAGCTTGCATTAACAGTTGACTCTACCTGCTTTCTTGCAGACTCAACTTCATTCAGGCTGGCTTCCATTTTTGCCAACGATGCTAATAGTTCATTTGATTCCATGAAGTATATACTATTTAATTAATTCGCATATTGCTTTTTAAACTTATTCAACCAATCAAGGTGATAATTTATTTCACCCATTAGCTGCCACTCTTCCAATAGAGATGTGAATCCATCTGAAAGAGCGTTTTTATCTTTTAATGTTTGGATAAATAGTTCCATTTTTTGATAAAAAACATCAATATCTTTCGACCGTAATTTAAACTCTGTATACCCATTGATAAAGCTATCGCGCATTTCATGCCTTACGTTATCATTGTCTAAAACATTTAGATAAAGCAAACAATAAACGTTTAAAAAGTCCAACGCTGGGTTACTATCTGTCAATGAACGACGTATAAGACGTATGGCACCTTGAAGATGCTTTATGTTGTCTTTTGGAGAACCTGATGATCCAACAACATTATCATCCACTACGTTCATATACTTGAAAAGAATATCGTATGATGATTTCTTGCCATATTCTGTATCCACGGTAAGGCTATAAGGTTCACCACTCTCGGTTACATAATCTTCACGAGCATATTTCGAATTGAAATAATAATAGATTGTATCTTTAAGATCCTCATTAGTTTCCAGCCAATCCGAATTTGAGTTAACGGCTTGTTCACAAAACGTTTCAATATCACGAATTGCCCTTTCCCTCTTTGTGGCAATCTTATTGTACACAAATTCGGTTATATAGCCAAGGCACTTTTGCATTGCATTGTCCCCTCGATACGACAATGCATTTTGCATTTCAATTTCAGCACGTTCTTCTGTATAGTATCTCATAAGGTACAGCTTAAGATGCATGAAATAGTCATTGTCGCTTTTACGTTTAGTCACAATTCTAAATTGGCTATTAGAATAGTCTCTTGTATAGTCATCTATGATTCCGACACAGCACATTCGGTAAATAGCTTTTTCAATAGTTGCGACAAATTCAACTTCTCCTTCCCGTAAATCTCTGGCATCTCTAAAGACCAAGACTGGGTAGTTCCTTCTACGTAGCCAAATATTTATTTCTTCAACAGATTCTGCATTTATCTCTGGGGCATAAGAAATATATGAAACTAAGTTATCACCAACGTTGGTAGATAGAAGTTCTTCCATAAAACCATCTACTTGTCGATGGTTTATATGATTGGTAACAGTTATTTCTTCATCAGTTACATCCACCAGAGTTTTTGTAAGAAGGTAGTACATTATCATCTTTTCGAAATCCTCACCGATAAAATTGTTATCAAAGAAGAACTTATGAACGCCATAGTCAACAGGAACTGTTTCCATTAGTCGTGTCTTGGGATTTTGTTCTAAGCACTTCTTTGGACAATATAAGATTGTTGCAAGTGCCATCTTTCTGTCTCGTCCAGCACGACCGGCCTCTTGAACAAATGCTTCTAATGACCCAGAGAAATTGACATTATATGTAAACCTAACATTAGGCTTGTCAATACCCATACCAAAGGCTTTTGTTGCAACCATGATAGAGGTTTCACCTGAAATAAAACGATCTTGCTCGGTCAAAACATCACCACCTACATAGGTGCTTATTTGCGCATTATACAGATTATTTCTAAGCGATGATGCGATTCCAACATTTGCTTGCGTGTCATTAACACCAATGCTTCCTCTGCGATGAGGGCAGAAAACTATTGCAGCTGACTTATTAGGTTCCTCATTGTACCAATCTTCTGAAACATCTACGGATAGATCTGCATCAGCAACCTCTTTTAGTATGGCTTTGTCTGAAATAGATTCTCGTTCTACAAAACGTTTCTTTATTCTTTCTATATTCTCTGGCAAAAGTAATTCTTCAATCTCTCGAGAACTATCTTCAATTATAGCAGGTAGCAAATCGTTTTTTCTTCTATAAACGTCCCATTTGTTAACGCATGGATTACCATCTATAGGAATAACGTGATATTGAAGTTCTAACCTATTTGTATTTTCATATCTAATAATAGCATCACTATCAAGTGGGAATGCGCCATTCCCAGACAATTCTCTTTCAACGTCTGCGAGAACATCAAAAGAGGCTGTAGCAGTTAATCCAAACAATGTAAGATTGGTAAATTTTCCCTCTGATTGTTTAGGCAAAACGTAATTATAGAGGTTTCTGCCAAGATGTAGATATGTAAATCTAAAGTCATGGCCCCATTCTGAAACGCAATGCACTTCATCGATTACCCCATAGGCAAAATATACATGAATATCCTGCATGTTGCGTAGACGGTTCCTGAAGCCTCTGATACAAAGACGTTCTGGTGAAAGAAAGATGAACTGTATTTTAGAACGTTCCATCATTTCTTCCCTGCGAGCCCTGTCTGCGACAGTAGAATTGATAAAGGTGCAGCTATCTATACACACATTCCGTAACCCATCATATTGGTCTTTCATTAAAGAGATCAACGGGTCTATTACAACGGTTATGCCTGGCTGCAGCATAGCTGCTAGTTGATAGGTCAACGATTTACCGCTTCCTGTTGGGAGCAACCCTATGACAGAGAGGTTGCTCATGGCCCTCGTTAAAATAGGTAATTGGCCATTCCTGAATTTTTCTTTTCTGAAAAGTAAGTTCAAGAAGTATGTTAACCTGGCTGACTGTTCGGTGATTTCTATAAAGCCACCTCGTGGATCTTTCTCAACAAAAGGCTTGTAATCAATTCTGTCTGAAGTGTAGACATATCTTTCAGCAGTCAGATTGTCTTCATCTGCAGAGAATATGGCGAAATAGCTATTATTCTTTGCTTTATATGTGCTAAAAGTGTAATCATGCTTTTTCCTGCTTGTTGAATAATGGATTACTAAATCATATTCAGCGTTTTTTATCTCGTTGGTAGCTTTATCAACACAGTATTCTCCGATATGTAATGGAGAATTACAGTATGTCTCATTACTTACAATCGTTAGGTTTATCTTAGGCAATTTCAGAAATTCGTATTTAACACTCATACTTGTCAGTGTGTTAAACATCTGCGTAAAGTCTCTAAAAGCTAACGCTGCGCAAGGAACATCGTTCTCTTCTACAAGCACATTCCATTCAGGCATTTCCAAATCCAAATGACCAGAAATGAGGATTTCAACAAGAAGCTTCTGAATGCGAGCTATAGCAAGTGGGCAGAATGCGATTTCATTTAGAATATGAAATTCACTAAATTCCAAGTCGTTTCTCATAATTAATGCTTCGTATAAGAAATCAACAGAATTCTGTTGGCCACAGCCATGAGTATCTAATTCAAAATCACGCAAATCAAAGCTAATAACCCCGTTATTAGAAGTTTCTCGGAAAATATCATATGTTTTACTAATTGTCCTCTCAACAAATGGAGACGCATGGGTGTACAACCCTCGCGTTATGATGTTATTTAAAACTGCGTAAATTGGGTGAACATCATCACTTACACTTGCGCCTAAATCAAAAGGAGCATAAACATCATAGTATGTTAGATTATTATTGTATTCAACCATCCCTTGTACGGCAGATAGTTCATATGAAGCTCTTAATTGTACAGGCGGATAAAATACGTAGTTTACGATTTGTTCCTTGGCATTAGGCTGTAGCTTAACTATCCTTATATTGTAGGTGTATCCTGTTTGAGTCTTATCTGAAAGCAATTCACTTTTTTCTAAAGCAAGCGGCCTTTGGAAATAATTAAAGAAGCTGGTGATACGGACGTTACCACTGTAATAATACGGGCTAACACAAATAATCGTATTGAAAGCCGATGTATTTGTATATAAGATTTGACTTAGATGTTTAAGATCAATTCCCCCAATATCCAAGATGTTTGAGAACAGATGGTATACAGGTATATTATTTCTAAATTTCAAATCGTTAGAAGTAACTTCGTCAAGTTTCTTGTTTATACTTCTAATAGAAATGTTTGGATTTATACGATTAATCAAAAACTCTGCCCGTTCAAGTGCAACGTTTGATGGCTCAATAAGTATAACCTCTTGAATACTGCAAGCCAACCTTCTTGACTTGATATAATCAAAAATAAAGATTGTAGCCAGCGCCTGACCACATCCCCAATCTATGATATTTATCTGGCGAGGAAGAACATCATCAAGAAGCTCAAAAGCTTTTTCCAGCTTTCCTTTATGCCAATCCACATAAGCTGCAAGATAAGCATCGAGCTGCAATTCATCGGTATATATGGTGTTATTATCGTCTGATCCACCTTGGTTGGTTAAAATCCAAGGCGTCCTTCGATATTGACGTGGCAGAGCTTCTAATGCAGCATCTCTTATTATTTCAAGTGAGATACTATCGCATTGCTGTATATTCCTGTAGAAATCTGGCATACTACTTTCCTGTTATTGTATCTGCAAATCTATTTTCTTGATGCTGTTTCCAATTCTGCAAAGCCAAATGTTTGGTAGTGTTGGCATAGCAGTATTCGCAAAGATGTGGGCAGGTGTTGTATTCCCCGATGTCCTTAGATGCCATACACTCACAGAATGGTCGCTGCCCTTGGTCTTTCTTGTGCTTACTGATATAGTAATGGTTATGAGGCAGGAGGATTGCATCCTGTGGCAGCTCTGGCTCACCA
>JAILBW010000224.1 GCA_024680695.1 Bacteroidaceae bacterium | reverse complement strand
GGGCAGCGCACCTGCTATGTGGCCGACCCTGACGGAAATCTGATAGAGATTGGTTCGTTTAACGAATAAATAAACGAAATATGCAAGATTTCATGACACTCCGACCATTCGTAACCGATGATGCAGCGACGATTCTGAGTTGGTGCAAGGATAAGCATGCCTTCCGGCTTTGGAGTGCTGACAGGTATAAGGATTTCCCTGCCCAGCCAGAGGAGATGATGAAGCAATACGAGGGAGACAATATGTATCCTCTTACGGCTATTGTTGGAGAGGAGATAGTAGGTCATATTTTGTTGAGACATCCATCAGAGGACAAAAGCGTCATCCGCTTCGGCTTTGTGATAGTTGACGACTCGAAACGGTGCAAAGGCTACGGCAGGCAAATGCTCCGCCTCGCCATCGATTATGCGCAGCAGGAACTGAGAGCCAAGCGCATCACCCTCGGGGTGTTTTGTGACAATATTTCCGCTGTAGAATGTTACAAGTCAGTAGGCTTCCGCATCATCGGAATGGATGCTTTTGTGATTGACGGGGAGGAATGGAAAGGTTTTGAAATGGAATTAAACAAGTAAAGATTATGTGTCCATCATCCCCATCTCAATCGTAGCAGCAGTGGCTTCGCTCGATAGCGCGCACGCTCGGCTAAACTTGAACACGTTTCGGCTTACAGATTGTCTGTTTGTTGAAAAAAAAGTACAACATTTGGCAACTTTCCAATATTTTTTATATTTTTGCAAGCAGATTAAAAGGAATAGGAATATGCAAAAGACTATTGTACGTACATTATTATATATAGTGACAGTATTGCTGTTAGTCTCATGCGCTGAGAGGAAGGAGTACAGGATTGGCGTGTCGCAGTGTGCTGAAGGGCGGTGGCGCGAAAAAGTGAACAACGAGATGCTGGCGGCCCAACACCTTTACGAACAGGATGTGAAGGTGACGATTGCCAGTGCTCACGACGACACACAGCTGCAGGTTAGACAGATAGACAGTCTGGTGAACGCGGGCATCGACCTGCTGGTGGTGGCTCCAAACGAGGCGGAACCCATCGCGGCAGCCGTTGAGCGCGTCAGGAAGAAGGGTATTCCCGTGATTTGCTTCGACCGCAAAGTTAAAGGCGACAACTATACTGCATTCATCGGCGGCAGTAACGTGGAGGCTGGTCATGCCATCGGTGTGAACGTGGTCGATGTTGCCAACGGCATCGTCGCCCCCAAGCACAGGCCTTTGGTGCTGGAGGTAACGGCACTGATGAGCAGTTCGCCAGCACAAGAACGCCATGAAGGCTTTGCCAAGACACTTGAAGGCCACAACGAACTTGACTATGTGTGCCGCGAAGGCGACTGGAGCTCGGAGACCACCTGCCGGATTGTGAAAGAGCAGATTGAATCGGGACGGCTGCCCGACATTGTATTCTGCCACAACGACGGTATGGCAACAGGAGCCTACAAGGCCGTGGTGGAGACGGGAACAGAAGGCAAGATATACATCTACGGCATAGATGGCATGCCCGGCGAGGGTCTTGACTATGTGGAGTTCGGGCATCAGCTGGCCAGCTACGTGTACCCCACCGGAGGCGAAGAAATAATCAGGCTGGCGCTCGACATACTTACAGGTAAGTCGTATAAAAGGGAAAACAAGTTGGAAGGCATCCTGGTGGTGCGCGAGAATGTGTGGTCTGTCTCCACCACTACAAAAGAATTGATGAGGCAGAACGAGAACTTGGTGACCATTCAAGACAAGCTGGAGGATTATCTGGGACTGTATAACACACAGCACAAGGCACTCATTGCCAGCATCGTGCTCATCATACTGCTGGCCATCGCCGTGGCCGCCATCTGGCGTGCCTACGTGCTTTCACAGCGAGCCATCAAGAAACGACAGGCCCTGAACGAAGAGGAGACGTTGTTCTTTACCAACCCCGACAGCCGAAAGATGCGCCAGGTGTTTGAGACACCTGAAGAAGAGCTGCCCGCCCCGAAGTCGCAAACCACCATTTTTGCCGAGACACTGAACGAGGCAATTCGTCAAAATATGTCGAATCCATCGCTAAAAATGGAAGATTTGGGCGAGACGGTGGGACTGAGCCGAGTGCAGTTGTACCGCAAGGTAAAATCCATCACAGGA
>JAILBW010000206.1 GCA_024680695.1 Bacteroidaceae bacterium | reverse complement strand
CCTTAGACGTTGTGGTCATACCCTTTTCCTTGTGTGCAGGCACACAGTAAAACTGCCATCGTTACACACAGCCGTAAAACGATTACAGCGTGCCGTAAAACGATTACACCAGTGATGTAAATGAATTACACAGCTGATGTAGAAGTGTGTAAAACGGGTTGCATCGCTTGTGCGACACAGTTAATCTTCACGAAATTGCGTTCGAAATACCATTCATTTTCGCGAAATCGCCTCCGAAATCACAAATGTTTATTCAAAATTGCGTTCAGAATTGCGTTTTAAAACGCTTTTTTTGCGCGAATTCCGACCCTAAAATGCGTGTGTAATCCCCTTTTTGGCAATCATCTATCACATCTATCACACCATCTATCACTCCCCAATCCCTCTGCCACAGCGGCCGTGTGATAGATGTGATAGATGTGATAGATGTTTTCAACCTTTTTGAGTTTTTTCCTATCGAGAGTCTTTCCGACGGCTGATAGATATAATAATGTACGCGCGCGCGTAAAATAACACACCTCTCTTCTGCACGACGGGAGTGATGTCGCGCAGCAGGGAGGTGGGGGTAGGATGAATGGGTGAGACGGGCTTGCCGTCCCGATGCCTTACTTCTTAATCAGCGAGGCGATCCACAGCACGAGGACTGCGCCAACGATGGCGGTGCCAAGCTGGCCGAGGATGCCGCCCCAGGAGATGCCGAGCAGGGGCAGGAGCCAGCCGCCGAGTCCGCCGCCCACTACGCCGAGCAGGAGATCCCAGAGTAGGCCGCCTGTGCTGCCCATGATTTTGTTTGCAAAGAATCCGGCCAGAATGCCGATAATGATTGCTCCAATGATACCTGTCATAGCTTTTGTGTGTTAAAAAAGGGGTTAGTAAATAGGGTTAGTACTCAGTGTTTCTTCCTGAAGAGGCGGCTCAGGCCGCGCTTGGGCTCTTCGGCCTTGTAGCCGTAGCCATATACTTTCTTCTCCATGCTGGCGTCGTTGATGACGATGCAGAGGTTGTTGAACTTCCCTTCCTGATGGAGGCGTTCGAGTTCGGGCAGGTAGCGGCGATCGACTTTCCCCTCGCGTACGACGTATATCGTAAGGTCGGCCACGCGGTTCACGATGCCTGCGTCGGCCACCACCTGTGCGGGGACATTGTCGATGATGACGTAGTCGTACATCGTGCGCAGCTGGTTCATGCACTCGTCGAGGCGTTCGCTCATGAGCAGCTCGGCGGGGTTGGGTGGTGTGATGCCTGCGGGCAGGAAGTCGACCTGCTTGGCGATGCCGTCGGTGATGATGAGGCTGGCGAGGTCGGTGACGGCGCCCGAGAGGTAGGAGGTCAGTCCGCCCTTGCGGGTGGAGGATGTGAGGCGGCTCTGTGTGCGCTTGCGGATGTCGGTATCGACGAGCACTACCCGCTTGCCGGTGATGCCGATGGTGGCTGCGAAGTTACGACTGATGAATGTCTTGCCCTCGCCGGGCATGGTGCTGGTGAACATGATGACGTGGGCGTCGCGCTTGATGAAGTTCATGCTGAACCTCAGCAGGCGGAAGGCTTCGCCCAGTGCGTCGTCGTTCTCGTTGTTGACCACGATGGCTGCATCGTCTATCCCGTCGTGGCGGTGGGGTACTTCGCCCAGCACTGGGATGCTGGTGTAGGCCTCGATGTCGCGCCGGCCGCGTACGGTCATGTTGAGCAGGGCACGGACGCGGAAGAAGACCAGTGGGACGATGAAGCCGAGCAGGAGTCCGAGGAGCATGATGATTCTGCGCCGCGGCGCTACGGGGTGCTTGCTGCCGAAGGGGTGCTCGACGATGCTGATGTTTGCCTCGGTGATGGCCAGCTGAAGGGCGGTCTCCTCGCGGCGGTTGAGCAGGAAGGTGAAGAGCGTCTCCTTGATGGCCTGCTGGCGGCTGATGTCGATAAACTCCCGCTCTTTCTGCGGTACGGAGTGCATGGTGGCGGTGAGTCCCTGCTCGTCCTTGCGTGCCTGGGTGAGCTGCAGTTTCAGGCTGGACTCGAATCCGTCGAGCGAGGCGATGATGGCCTGCCGCATCTGGGCGAGGTTGGAGTCCATCTCCTGTACGGAGGGGCTTTCCTCGCTGGCCGTGGCGGCAAGGTTGTTGCGAGTGAGCATCAGCTGGTTGAACTGCGCAATCTGGGTCTGTATCCCTGCGTCGGCAATTCCGCCCAGCGAGGGGATGAGGTTGTGGCCCTGTATGTTGCGAGCGACGTAGTCGGAGAGATATTTCACCAGGTTGTACTGCGTCTCGGCCTGAATGGTGCGCTGTCGGGCGGCAGCCGTCTGTCCGAGGAATGCGTCCGAGTTGGCCTTGATGTCCGTCAGTCCGTTCTTCTGCTTGAACTGTGCCATCTCGTTCTCCACCTCGCCCAGTTCGATGCTGATGAGTGCGATGCGGTCGTCGATGAAGTCGGCCGTGCTTTGTGCGATTTCGTTCTTGTTCTGTATGATGCTCTTCTTGTATGCGTCGAGGATGGATGATAGGATGTCGTCGGCGCGACGGATGTTGGAGTCGGTGCAGGTCAGTATGACGAGTGTGCTTTCCTTGTCCATCTCGCTGGTGCTCACCTGGCTGCATGTCATGATGGCGGCATCCTCGATGCTATATCGGGAGACGGTGACGGTCTCGCCTGCGAAGCGCTGGAGTGTCTTCTCGTTTTGCTCTACGCTGAACTGTCCGAAAGGTGTGTCGGCCGTCTCGCCGAAGGCCAGCGTCTGGGTGAAGTCCATCTTGCGCAGCCGTTCGCCGTAGCGCACGTCGGAGATGGTGACGCTCTCGGTGCCGTTGATGGTCAGCCTGAAGGAGAGCGGATGGCGGTACTCGCTCGCGAAGGAGACGGTGACGGGGCGTTCCTTGTAGAGGGGAATGTCGCGCATGCGGTAGCGATAGGTGTACTGCACGTCGAGGCCCAGTGTCTTCACCACTTCGCGCATCAGCTGGTAGGACTTCAGGATGTAAAGCTCGTTCTTCACGCTGGTGCCGCCCAGTACGCCGTTCAGCTGCATGAGTGAACTGGTGTTGAGCGTCGAGCGCTTGCTGCTGGTGCCCGAGGTGGCGTCGTCCTTGACGAGGATGACGGCATGGCGCTGGAAGAGCGGGGTGCGGGTGGAGAGGTAGAGCCAGGTGAGCGCTCCGAAGATGAGCACCGAGATGAGGAAGTACACCCACTTCGTCTGCAGTGTCTCTATCAGGTCGCGCAGGGAGAAGAAGCCCTCGTCCGTGCTTTCGTTGGCCGAACGTCTGTGTGTCATCGTGTTTGTATCGTGTCTGTTTTCCATAGGGGGGAGAGTCTTAACTACGTTTTGTCCTTACCTCGAGAGTGCTACAATCAGGGAGACGATCGAGACGGCGATGCTCACGAGAGTGCTGCCAATCGAGAGCCATGTATATCCGATGCTTCCCCTTACGCGCTGGCTCTTGTTGGGCTGCACGTAAACTACGTCGTTCTGCTGCATGTAGTAGGCTGGCGACTGGAACACCTGTGCCTCGTCGCGCAAGTCCAGCTCGTAGACCACCCTGCGGCCGTTTTCCTCGCGGGCCACCAAGACGTGGTCGCGGTGGGCGCTGTTCGTCAGGTCGCCTGCCATGCCGAGGGCCTCGAGGATTGTGAGGCGCTCGCCCTGATAGGTCTGCGTGCCCGGATTCTTGACATCGCCCAGTACGGTCACCTTGAAGCTCATTATCTTCGTGTTCACCACGGCATCGGGGATGTAATTGTCCGCTACCAGTTTCTCCTGCACCATCGTCGAGATGGCGCGGGTGGTGAGTCCGCCGACATGCAGGGTGCCGAAGATGGGGAACTCGATGTTGCCGTCCTTGTCCACCTGGAAGTAGGAGACGCCCGAGGCCACATTGATGGTGTTGGCGCCCGTCAGCGAGTTGTTGCCGCCGCCGATGAGCGTATTGTTGTTGAAGGGCGCGATGAGCTCCATCTTCTTGCTGGAGACGGAGATGGCCAGCTGGTCGTCCGGCTGGACATAGAGCTCGAAGGCTTGGGTGATTTCCTGAGGAACGGCGTAGGTGCCTGCGGCGCCTTGCAGATAGACCATTGTCTTGTTGGACACGCAGCTCGCGCAAAAACATGCCATGCAGGCCGCGCCGAGCAGTAAACGAATATGTCGTATCATACGATGCAATTGCTATTTTATCACACAAAGGTACAAAAAATATTGCACGAAGCATGTCTTAGGGGCAAAAAAAACACAAAATACTTGTCCATATCGTGGAAAATCACTAAAATTGCAGTTGTTTAGGCACGAAATGTGGCTGATACGGCATTCGTTATGAAGAAAAATGTGATTCTGACCACCATCCTGCTTGCTTTCTCCTTGATGCCGAAAGCGCAGCAGACATTGCAGGGCGTGGCCTCGTATTATTCGGACAAGTTGCATGGCCGGCGAACGAGCAGTGGTGAGTTGTATCATCGCGACAGCCTGACATGCGCCCATCGCACACTTCCCTTCGGCACG
>JAILBW010000067.1 GCA_024680695.1 Bacteroidaceae bacterium | reverse complement strand
TACGCGCTAATGAAGCCTTCTTTTTGTCATCTGTTTCGTCGCTTCTCAGTTACAATGGAACCCCATTGCGCCTTCAAAGCGGCAAAGCATCTGTTCAAAAACAAAGTCTATTATCATCATAACGCTAATGACCGATTTGGGCTTAACAATCAAAGTTTATAGATGCTTAACCCGAAATGCCCCAAAAGTCTTTGGAGTTTCAACATAATATCGTAAATTTGGCTTCGCCGAAATTACTCTCGCTCGAGTGTATAAATCGAAAAACTTCGTCTTTCTCTTTGTGCTCTGTTCGCTTATTCGTAAATTTGCAGTCGAATCTGACAGACTCAACAATCACTTTACGCCGAAACAGCATGAATCCGAACTACAGCTATTACAAATTGCATGAAAAAATGAGGGCGATGGAACAGTTCCTGAACCTCGACAAGTTTACACAGGGTGAGGGTAACTCCCTGGAACAGATACGCTCCTATTTCAGGATTAACGACTGGGCCTACAGACACTATCATTCTCAGGACGGCTTCATGCACTTCCGAATCGCCTCGAACGGCTGTTTCACGGAAGAGGACATTTACTATCAGCCCGATACGGTGTCGAAATTCATTAAGCCGGGCGATGTGGTGATGGAGCTGGGCTTCGGGCAGGGCGCAAACTTGCTCTACCTGGCCACCTGCCATCCCGATGCGCACTTTATCGGAGTGGATTTGGGGCTGCTGAAGACGAAGGATGTCCCCCGGAATGTGACTACCTATCAGCAAGACTACAGCAATCTGCCGCAGTTCGAGGACAATTCTGTGGATGTGGTCTATGCCTTCGAGACGATCGTTCACAATACCGACAAGGAGAAGATTTATCGCGAGGTCTATCGCATACTGAAACCTAACGGGGTGGTTGTGGTATTCGACTATGCACTGGCCGACAGGCTCGAGACCTACGATGCTGTGGTTCAGAAGGCTATCACCGTGACTTCAAAGGGCGGGGCGGCGGCGATGATGGAGTCTTTAGAGGAACTGAACGGCCATTACACGAACTGCGGGCTGAAGATAGAGAAATGCTTTGACCATACGCGCGCCACGTTGCCCGACCTGAAGCGGCTGGAGCGCAAGGCGGCGAAGATTCTTACGCGCCCGATGCTGGCAAAGCTTATGTTTTGGCTGCTGCCCGACCAGTTCGTCTCCAATATCGTTATCGGTTACATTGGCTACGACTCGGCAAATGCCGGAATCGGCACCTATCGGGAATGGGTGTTGCGTAAACCTTAACCTTCGAGAACCGCCTTGCTGAGGACGAAACCTTCGGCAAGGTGTTCCTCGGTCGAGACCGATATGCCCTGCAGGCTTTCGGGAGAGAGTGCTTCGCGTAATCCCTCGGAAATGCCTGTCCCTCGTAGCTTCAGGACCGCCTCTTTCTGGGTCCACAGCCGAACGAAGGCAATATCGGGGTTGGGAGACGAGCTGATGAGAGCTTGCTCTATTGGAGTCATTGTGTGCTCGACGAGCGACGGCCGCAGTGGGCGGATGCACTCGATATCGAGGCCGCAAGGCCTGTCGGAGAGCAGACAGCCCACGGCCTTGCGACAATGGCTCAGGCTGAAGTGAATGTGGGGATAGCTGGCGAGTGTCGGCTTACCGTGCTGGCCGTATTCGAATGTGGGAGCCTCCTCGATGCCGTATTCCTCCCGCAGGCCGCGACAAAGTTCGTCATAGGCCAGTGCCGACTGGCGCCGGCCTTCGAGGTGGCGGAAGCGCAAGGCTTGCTCGCGCCGCCATTCGGGCAGGCGCGACACAATCCACTCAATATCGGCCTCCGAGTAGGAGTCGGTATGGGCATTCAGGTAGAGCATTCCCCCCCTTGCTCGCTATTCCTTCTCTATCTCGTCTTCGGGAATGTGGTAGCCTGCATCGTCGATGTTGTTCAGCAGGATGCCATCCTCCCATTTCTGGTTGGGATAGGTAGCGCGGAGAGCTTCGACGCTTGGCTCGACGGGGCTGCCTCCGCTGGTGGCAAACGGAACTATCTGTACGTCTTTGCCGATATTGGCAGCCTCGATAAACGAGTTTATGATGCGCGGTGCTACACCCCACCAGATGGGGTAGCCCAGATAGATGAGTTTATAGCTCGAGAGGTCGGGAATCTCCATGCCCAGTGCGGGACGGGCGGTCGAGTCCTGCATCTCGATAGTCGAACGCGACTGCTTGTCGCGCCAGTCGAGGTCGGCTTCAGTGTATGGCTCGGCCGGAATGATCTCCAGCAGGTCGCCTCTGATGTTGTCGGCCATCATCAAGGCAATACGCTTTGTCGCTCCTGTGGCCGAGAAGTAGGCCACCAGTACATCATGCGGGTCTTCTACTGGCACTTCTGTCTGTGCCGCTTTCTTGCCGCAGGAGCAAAGGCCCAGCACGAGGGCCAGCGAAAAGATAATCTTCTTCATAACATTATTATAATTCATAATTCACAATTCACAATTCATGATTCTTCGACAAGCGAAGCAATTCACGATTCATAATTCTCCCCTCTCCTCGGAGCAACGCAAGTCAGGCGTTAGTGTTGGGGAGGGTTTGCCCGACGGAGTCTGGCTGTGGGTGAGGCTTTTTTCCCTCTAATCGTCTGCAAAAGTACACACTTTTTTGTGAACCACCAAGAATTGGAGTCAGTTATCTGACGGAAACGTACCGTAAAGTAGTTCGTAAGGTAGTTCGCGTGTCCCCTGCCAAGGCTGTTTTCCGCGCACTTTCCCCAAATCGGTGAAGTGCGTTCATCTTTTCCGTCGAAATGTCGTCCCAAAGCTCCATCCTGCCTCTCCATTTTCTTGTCGAATGGTGCGATAGTGTATCTTTTTACTCGCATTTAACGTTTATTAACGCTTTTTTTTTTATTCTACGCAATATTGTTTCTAAATTTGCGGTGTGTTTAACCGATTAAGTATAACCTTTCAAAACATCAACGAACAATGAGACGGAATCTTTTATCTACTGTGACATTGGCCATAATGTGCCTCATAGCATGTCCTGCAGAGGCTGCCAATGAAGTGATTGAAATCAGCTCGGCTGAGGACCTGGCGGCCTTTGCCGAGTATGTAACCAGCGACAATCAGGAGGTTGATGCCGTGCTGTTGGCCGATATCGACTACACGGCCTACGACAAGGTCATTGGCGCCTCGTGCTTCTACTGCGGAACGTTCGACGGGCACGGTCACAAGATTACC
>JAILBW010000066.1 GCA_024680695.1 Bacteroidaceae bacterium | reverse complement strand
TTGAACACCTCGCCCAACTCGCTTACTGCCGCAGCTTCGGACATGCTCAATTTCCCGTCATGGTTGGAGTCCCAATTCTCAACGCAGATTGCCTCCACATTCGGGTCTGCAAAGGTGATGTTCTGCCCCCATGCTGTCATCGTACTGCCGATGGCCAGCATTATTGCTAATAGTTGTTTTCTCATATTCATAATTGTTAGTGTAATGTAATTCGTATTTCATTATGCACAAAGAGTGTGAGCCTCCTCGACATTCCTTGTCAGAAGGTTCTGGAATACCTGCACACGTAAGAATGAAATCAGCTCACACCTGCAGGTATATATGTGAGCTGACTCCACACGAGGGAGAGAGCAGTATATATGCTACTGCAGGAGAAGCAGCTTTCAGACTTCTCGCCCGTGTGCTTGAATTTTCCAGATTCTCTGACGGGTCAAAGCTTAATCGCTCTCCTCAATGTCGTCTGCTATCCACAAACGACGGGGCAAAGATACAAAAAGAAATCCGAACCGCCAAGCGATTCGGAGAATATTTATAGTTCAATAATGTAAGCTCACATAAGTTCAATGTCAAACATACTCAATATGACCTTATTCATTATAGCATCAAAAAACTCTTTCTTTACGAAGTTGTTAAAAGATTGGATAACCTCATCGGTACGATAATACGTCACGATATGGGTCACAAAGAACGACTTTTTAGAAAACGGTTTGTTGAGCCACTCATTCTTTATTTCCATCGTAAACTCCGGATTGATGTTCCTCGATGAGATAAGAACAGCATAAAACATACCATCTTCCGCATAAAGCAATTTATCTGTTGAAAGTACCAAGGCCATGTGTGGCTTGATACTCCCATCAGGCAGTTGATAGGGAACCTCAACGATTTCCCTTTGGGAGACTTTGCTTACAGCCATTTCTCAATGCTTTTAATGGTTTTTCCTGTATTGGCATTTATCACTTGGCTCCATAATGGGTCCTCAGGAAAGCTAGGCATTTCTGTCCCCGCAAAACGAGCTTCCAACTCTGCGTCAGACGGTACATTGGTTGCTCTGCGTCTAACCTTAGATAGCCGTCCTGCTGTCGCTGTAGATTCTTTGAGGCTTTCTTCCTTTAAGGCAGCAGTCGTTAATAGAGAAGCCAATTGTAATTTGGCTTTCAAACTAAGTGTGCTTAGCTTCTCCCAATAAGCATCAACCAAATCTGCCTCCTTTGTTTGTATTGCTAAATCCATATATGATATGCTATTTTGTTGTTTTCGAAGAATAAGGTATGTACATAACTTAATGCACGGTGCAAAGATAAAGAAAGTTTTGAAAACTACCAAGAAAAAGGACAGAAAAAATGGAGAATAGCACCGCCAATCAGTTCAGCAGATCCGTGTCGCCACCGACGTTGAGCCGATAGTAGCGGCCGCGCTGAGCCATGAGCTCGGCGTGACTGCCTTGCTCTATGATGCGCCCGTGGTCGAGGACGATAATCTGGTCGGCATTGCGGACGGTTGAGAGGCGGTGGGCAATGACGAAGGTGGTGCGGCCCTTCATGATGGTATCCATACCGCGCACCGAGCAGCTCGTGCAGCGCGGCATGGACTCCATCATGGCGGGGCGTACCACCTTCATCATCGCCCACCGCCTTTCCACCGTGCGCAATGCCGACCAGATTATCGTCCTCGACCACGGACTCATCGCCGAGACGGGCAGCCACAGCGAACTGCTCGCACTCCGCGGGCAGTATTACCAACTCTATACGCAGAACGGCATTGACTGAACGTTCGTATAATTTCTCCTCTCCGTCGCAAAAAGGGAGGCGTCAATGCGGATAAGCTTACCAGGTAGGTTCTAAAAATTAGCTTTGAACTATGCTTAGACTGTTTTTGAGCAGATGTGGCTTCACGAGGCCATCACGAGGATGAATTGCATGCGAGTCAGTGCTTTGTGTGGTTGTAGTAGCTGATGCCGCGGCGTACGTTTTCGATGACGGCTTCCGAGGAGATGGTGGCACCCGAGATGACATCGACTTTGGCCGTCTCAGCCTTCTTCACCGGCATGCCGTCCCACTTCTTGAGCAGCTTCACCTCCACGAGGTTGAAGTATTTGGGTGTTTCCTCGTTCTCCAGCGCTTCGACGCGCACCACTTTGTCCTTTCGGACGTAAATCTTAACGGGCGTGGTGGAGACGTAGCCCTCGACATCATCTGCCAGTGCGGTGGTGTTGATGATGGTCGTCTCCTTGTCCTTGGTCAGGATAGGCTCCTCGTCGGTCTCGCTGCTCAGCGTGAGGCAGAGTGCCATGATGCCCATTGCGGGCAGTAGTGTGGATATTTTCATTGATTTTGAACTTTAAGACCTCCTAACTTCTCTTCTTCCTCGTCATCTCTACGAGGCGGTTCAGCTGGGTGGGAATAGGCAGTTCCTGCGGGCATTTCTTCAGACACTCGCCACAGTCCTGACAGCGGTTGGCCCGTGCCTTGTCGGGGATGGCTGCCCGATAAGCCTCAAGATAGGCCGTGCGGCGCTGCTCGTAGTCCTCGGCCGAGGGTTCGGGCAGGGGGAGCCGGCCTTCGGTGACGGCCTTGTTGTAGAAGGCAAAGTTGCCTGGGATGTCCACTCCGTGGGGGCAGGGCATGCAGTAGGCGCAGGTGGTGCAGCCGATGGTGGGCAGTCCGACCATCTGGTCGGCAATGCGTGCCAGCAGCTCGTTCTCCACGTTCGTACACTCCTCGAGTGGCGAGAAGGTGGCCACGTTCTCCCTCAGATGCTCCATGCGGTTCATGCCGCTCAGGGTGGTGAGCACGTTTGGATGAGAGCCTACCCAGCGGAAGCCCCAGCGGGCCGGGCTGTCGTCGGGGCGCGACTTCTTCAGCTGATTGCGCACCTCGTCCGAGACGTTGGCCAATCCTCCGCCGCGAATAGGCTCCATGACCACGCATTGTATGCCGGCCTTCTCCAGCCTGTCGTACAGATACTCGGCATTGGCATCGCCGCGACGCCGACGGCCCCCGCCGCCTGCATGCTGCCAGTCGAGGTAGTTCATCTGTATCTGCACGAAGTCCCAGTGATACTCGTCGTTGTGGTCGATGAGCCAGTCGAAGACCTTCACGTCGCCGTGATAGCTGAAGCCAAGATGCCGGATGCGTCCAGCCTCACGCTCTTTCAGGAGGAAGTCCAGCAGGCCGTTGTCGAGGAAGCGTCCCCGCAACGTGTCGAGACCTCCGCCGCCCACCGAGTGGAGCAGGTAGTAGTCGATGTAGTCCACCTGCAGCTGTCGGAACGAGTTCTCGTACATCTCCTTCGACTTCTCGAAGGACCACAGCTCGCGGTTCTGGTT
>JAILBW010000075.1 GCA_024680695.1 Bacteroidaceae bacterium | reverse complement strand
TGAATGCTGGTTGTCATATCTACGGGCTTGTCCGTATGCATGGAGTTGTAGCGTGCCTCCACTTCCTTCAGCTCTTGCATAAAGGCCTCGCGCTTGCCGGCGGGAACGCTCAGACAGACCTTATAGGATTGACCCTCATAACCAGCCCCCCAGCCCCTCAGCAATCCGTCGGCAGAAGCAGGCATATAGATGTCTGCCACGCACGCTTCCGTCAGCACGCTTGGCGTCTCCACCACACCACAGATGCGGTATTCCTGATAGTTGTAGGTGAGGGTAGAGCCGACTGCCTTGCCTTCTTTGCCGAAGAGGACTTCGCGAATCTCTTCCGTGATGACCACATTGCGCCGTCCGCTGTCGAAGTCGTCCTGCGTGAAGGGTGCGCCCTCGGTGAAGCGGAACTGGAAGAACTGGAAGAAGCCCGGCTCCGTGACCTTCGGCTTCACGGCCCGGTCGTGACGGCCGTCGGACAGCTTGATGTAGTAGCCATCGGACAACCAATAATCCATTACGGCAGTTACACTCTCCGGCGTCTGCATCTTCTGGAACAAGTCGCGGAAGTTGTCCCAATAGATCATAGTAGCATTGGACTCGTTTTTCTGAATCAGGTATTCCAGATAGTACGTCTTGCTCCTGTTCACTTCCGGCGCTATGTCGGCTACCTTAATATAAAACACTTCGGCAATGAGCATCGTGAAGGCAATGGCGAGTGCCGTGCCGCAGATGTACATAGCGGAATAAAGTTTCTCTTCTCGCATCATGGCGAGCGCTTGTCTTAAGTATCTCATTTTACTTTCAGTTTTTCTTTCCCTTTATATTTTGTCATGTCGCTGACCACCACCTGTTCGCCTTCTTGCAAACCCTCGATGACTTCGATGTAGTCGTAGTTGCATTCGCCCAGCTTGACATTCTTCATTCTTAATTCTTCATTCTTCATTACAAACATCGTGTAGTCACCTGGTCCACTATAGAAGGAGCCGTTCTTGATGCGCAGCACTTCGTCCTTGATGCTGGTGATGACGAAGACCTCGGTCCTCAGTCCGGAGCGCAGACGCGGATGGCTCATATCATCCGGCACTACGGTAAAGGTGATGGCACCGCTCTGGCTGAGAGGCGTCACCGTATTGATGGTGCCCGTCAGCCGTTCCTTGCCTATCTTCAGGAGGACAATGCCGCCGACTCGAACGCGCTCGCTGTGGGTGTCGGAGATCTCACACTCCGCCTTGAAGTGCCGGAGGTCGCTCACGATGGCGAGCTTCTGCCCTGCGCCCACGGTGCTGCCCACCTCATTATTAATATATGTCAGCGTGGCGCGGCGCGGCGAACAAATCTTGGCATCGTCCAGGGTGCGGCGCTTCTCGTCGAGCCCCTTCTCGAAGATGCCGTTCTGCAGTTGCTGCATTCGCAGGTCGGCTTGCTTCACTTTTACTTCGTTCTCGTACTGCTGGCGGAGCTGCGAGAGCTGGAGCTGGGCTGTGCGCAGGGCTGTCTCGGCCTGCCGCACTCGGTCGCGGGTGCCGGAGCCGAGGCTGTCGAGGTAGAGCTCATTGCGCAGCTGTGCCTCCAGCTGCGAGACCTTCATCTCCTCGACCTCAATCTGCATCCGTCGGTCGGAGAGTTGTGTCTCAGTGTTTGCCCGTAGCTGTGCCATCTGCTGGCGGCGTATCTCGCGCTCGTCGAGGGCTTTGGCGTAGTCCGTCTCGGCCGACTGGAGGTCCAGTCGCAACAGCGGTGTGCCGATGTCCACGCTGTCGCCGCTGTGGGCATAGACCTCCAGTATTCGCGAACTGATGGGCGAGACGATGACCTCCTCGAAGGCCGGCACCACCTTGCCTGTAGCCGAGACGCTGACGTCTATCGTGCCGCGGTCCACATCCGAGATGACGAGGGCCTTCTTGTCCAACGTCGGAATCATCTGAGTGCCAAGCCATGCAGCAATGCCCAGCACGGCGAGAAAGCCGCCGGTCCACATCGCCGCCTTCTTTATCTTGCGCTTGCGCTGTTCGCTGACAGGTATCTGCCTGTCCATTGTCTGATTGTCGTTCTTCATTTTACCAGTTTCTCTATATCTACCGTTAAGTCACATTCTTTCTCGAAGTCCCAGAGGGCAATGCTGCGCAACTGGTAGTAGTAGTACCAATAGTAGTGAAGCTGCGCGATGCGGTTCTGGCGAGCCTCGTCCTTGGCCTTCGTAGCGTCGGAGATGTCCAACATGGAGATGCTGCCAATCTTGAAGGTCTCTATATTTGTATGGTAACGCTTCCGGGCAATGGTGTCCGCTTCGCAGGCAATGCGCAGCTGCTCGGCTTGATTGTTGAACTGCTCGGTCAGGATGAAGATGTCCTGACGGAACTCCTGCGCCTGCTGGCGCAGCTGGCCCTGCACTATCTCGCGGTTGCTCTCGGCCATCCGTCGCTGACCCTTGCGCTTGCCCCAGTCCAGAATGGGGATGGAGAATCCCACCTGCACCACCTCCTTGCCCAGCAGGTCGCGATAGGCGCCGCTGAGATTCTCGGCCATTCCCGTATAGCCCAACTGCGCATAGAGGTTGATGCTCCGCTGGTTGGCCTTGGCCGATGCCACATTGTAGTCGGCCTCCAACTGACGGCGACGCATCGTCGTGGCAAAGGCATTGTTTTCCAATGCATGACGGAGTACTTCGTCATAGACGAGATGAAGCCTGGGAATGTTCTCGGGAACCACAGGCTCTATCTCTGCCTCTACGTCCAAGAACGAACGCAGGGCGAACTGCCGGGCCTGACGGTTGCTCTCGCTGTTTGTCAGGGCACTGCGGGCGTTCAGTACATCCAATTTCAGTTGCAGCACATCGTTCTCGCTGATGGTCCCCATCTCTCGTTTGGCCTGCGCCACCTTGTAGAGTTCCTCGGCCTTCTGCAGGTTCTGACGGGCAATGCCCACCTGCTCGCCTGCCAATATCAGGTTGAAGAAGAGGCTGATGGCCTTCATCGCCACCCCTTCCGTCTCGCTCAGGAAGCGGGCCTGCGCCTCGCGGTAGCGCAAGGGTTCTATCCTGCGGTTCCACTTCTGGTGGTTCACGCCGAAGATGGGTTGCGAGAGGGTCAGCGCTACGGGCATCGACATGAACTGATTGCCCCCGCCCTTGCCCGACTGATGCAGGAAGTCCAGCGATGTCTCGACGGACAGTGTACCGCCCGTCGGCCATATCTTCTGCGTGACATGGAGCGAGGCTTCCGCACCGAGGTAGTCATTGCGGACATAGCTGACGCCGCCGTCGGCCTGCTGATAGCTGGTGTAGCGTTTGTTGTAGCTTCCCGAGGGCGAAAACGCCATCTCGGGCAGCAGGTCGGCCTTGTAGCTACGCCATTGCCAGTAGGCGGACTTCAGTTCACCTAAATCCACAGCAGCATCCACACTCTGCCGCCGGGCCAAAGCGATGCAGTCGGAGAGCGTCAAGGCGAGAGCCCCCTCCCCGCTCCCCCTTTTAGGGAGTGCTTTTGTGCTGATTGATATCGGCAGAAAAGAAAGCAGAAGCAACAATCTTTTCACTCCCCTAAAGAGGGAGATGGAGGGGGTCAGTTTATTCATGTCTCAGCGCATTAACAGGTTTCCTATACATTGCGATAAGGGATGGAATCAGAATGCCCAGAGTGACGATGCCGAGCATCAGCAAATACTGGACAACGCAAATGACGAGGAAGTGCAGCCAAAACTGCGCCACCCAGTCCGTCTCTCGGCCCGTCATCACATCTACACTGCCGTCGGCAAGCCCCCATTTAAGCGCAATCTGCAACCAAAGCAGCTGTCCGATGATGCTGGCAATGAGGGTGAGCAGTGCTGCCTCTTTCCATATCATACCGAAGACATCGCGCCGCTTGGCACCAAAGCTCCGCATGATGCCGATGTCCTCTGTCCGCTTGCGAATCTGGAGCCAATAAGTACCGAGCGTACCGATGACCACGTTCAGCATGAAGATGAAGAGGAAGGCCCCGATGAGTGTCATGATGACGGTAGTGTCGTTCAGCACGGACGAGCTTTTCTTGTAGTCGTTGTAGGTTTTCAGCCCAGTGAGCACACCGTTGCCCTCCCTGATCCATGTGTTCATCTCGCCGTACTTTGCCACGAAAGCCTTGGGGTCGGCGTTGGGCTTCAGGCGGATGAGCATGTGCGGAGTGTTGTCTGGGAACTCCGAGGGGATGTAGATGCTGTAGAAATAACGTTGGTTTGCCACGACCTTCACATCCTCGATGACGCCTGCTACCGTCTGGTGCAGCCATTCGTCGCCGTGTTTCTTGTTCTGCCTAACGATGCGGCGCCCCACGGCCTGATCTGTGCCGAAGAGAGCAATGGCAAGACTGCGGCTGATGATGACGGAATCGTTAGGACACCATTCGGAGAGCGTTTCCACGGAAGGGCTTCCCTCAACGGCTTTCAGACCGAGCGTCTCGAAGTAGTGTTCTCCCAAAACATAATAATGGTGGAAGACCGGCGTGAGGTCTGTCACCGTATCTGTCTCTGCACAGACGTCCAACTTGTCGTAGTTCTGATAGTTGTCGCTGACGAAATATTTCGTGAGGCAGACCGACTCCACTTCTGGCATGGAGCGGACGTGGTCGCGCACAGCGTAGGCTGGCGCAAAGAAATCTTCGGAAGCCTGGGTGATACCAATTCGTCCCACCAAGAGGTGTTCCTTCTCAAACTCGCCATCGGCACGGCAGAAATAAGTGTCGTATCCTACTACCACCGCATTGTCGATGAAGAAATAGCTGAGGAAACAGATGAGGGCAAGCTCCACGATGAGCCATCCGTTCTGCTTGCGATGCGCCCAAAATGTTTTAAGAGTCATCTTTTCTGGTTTAAGGATTCAACAATAGGTTTTCTGAGCGAGCGCCAGGCAGGCATGAAGGCCGCCATGTGGTTGAGCACAGCGCAGCAGACAAAGCAGACAAGGAAGAGCGTCGGCGTGAAGAACATCTGGAAGTCGAGGCTGACGTTGGCGTTATGTAGTTCGCCGCGAGCGAGTATTACAAGGAAGACAGCGTTCTCTGAGATGGCCCAGATGCAGAGCCACGACAATAGCCAGCCCACCAATCCGCCGCAGAGCGTCAGCACCATATTCTCGAAGAGGACTTCCCACAGGAGTTTCCGCCTCTTAGCTCCGAAAGCCTTACGGATGCCCATCTCTGCGCGACGGGCTTCCATGCGGTTGCTGACGAGTCCGCTCAGGTTGATGGCGGGCAGCAGCAGGAACAGCAGCATCAGCAGTACCGGTGGCAGAAGGTTTATGGCTAAGGTGAATGTCCTATTGTCCGTATCGAATCCAAACCATGCCGCATGATGGTAGTAGCTGTCGGCACGGAATGCCCACGAAACACCTTCGCCAATCTTCGAGCTGGCCACGGCTTCGTAGTGTTTCCTCAGCGGTTCGAACTCTTCGAGGAAATCCTTCCGCGTGAAGCCCTTTTTCAGGAGGATGCGAGCATCAACATGGCCAGAATAGGACACATCGGGTTCGCCTATCTCGAGATTCGTTCCATAGAGATTCGTGCTGTAAGGGAAATAAATGTCTGCAGCAGATTCCCTCATCAGCACACTCGTCTCCTTCATCACACCCACGACCCGGAAGGGTTGCTCATTGAGGAGGATGGAAACCTCGTCCTCCTTCAAGGCGAGATGAATTGACTTAGCCAACTTGTCTGTGATGACGCAGACGCGTTCGCCATCGCGGAACTCCTTCTCGGAGAAGGGCCGACCGCTCAGGAAGCGGAACTCGTAGAGGCGGAAGAAGTCGGGGTTGCAGATCTTATCCAGGACTCCCACTTTATGCAGATGCTCCATGTCGCTCACTACGAAGCCTTGGCTGTAGATGATGGAGGTACCTGCCACGGCCTCCACACACTGCATCTTCTTGAAACATGAGTCGATAGCCTCGGTGGATAAGCCTGCAAGGACTCTTCCGCCCACTTTCGACTCCTTGACAAAGGTGTTGACAGTATATAGCGTCCGACTGCGGTTCACTTCTGGCCTGATGTCCGCCAGCATGATGTTCAGCACGATAGCTATAACCATTGCGGAAGCGATGGCAACGGCTGTGCCCGCAACGTAGATGGTGGAGAACAGTTTGTCGGCACGAATCAGCGCAAAGGCGTGGCGCAGAAATATAATGAACCTTTCCGTTAAGCCAAATGACCAAAGAAAAGCTTGCTTAATCTTTGGCATGGCGAGAAAAGGTCGGATAAAATGCAACTTACTCAGCATATTAATCGTAAAATGTATAATCGCAAATTACATGATTTGCCTACCGTCCAGGAACTTGATGATGCGGTCGGTCTGCTGGGCTTGCTTCTCGTTGTGGGTTACCATGACGATGGTGCGGCCGTCTTCCTTGTTGAGTTGGTGCAGCAGCTCCATTATCTCAGCACCCATCTTGGAGTCCAGATTGCCAGTCGGCTCGTCGGCAAGGAGTATCTCGGGATTGCCGATGATGGCGCGGGCAATGGCAACACGCTGGCACTGTCCGCCGGAGAGCTGTGTGGGACGGTGCTTCATGCGGTGGGACAGACCCACTCGGGCAATGACTTCCTTGGCCAGACGGATGCGCTCGCTGCTGCGAACGCCGCGATAGATAAGTGGAATCTGCACATTGTCCAGCACATTGAGCGTCGGGATGAGGTGGAAACTCTGGAATACGAAGCCCAGAGTCTTGTTGCGCAGTTCAGCCATCTTGTTGTCCGATAGTTTGGGGTCTATCAGCTGTCCGCACAGCTCGATGGTACCGCTGGTGGGTTCATCCAAAAGGCCCATGATGTTCAGCAGCGTCGACTTGCCGCAGCCGGAAGGGCCCATGATGCTAAGGAACTCGCCCTTCTTCACTTCCAGGTTTACATTCTCCAACGCCTGTGTCTCCACTTCGTCGGTACGATAGATTTTGTTGATCTCGGTCAGTTTGATTACAGTTTCCATAATGATATTTAAAGATTTAATGATTTAAGGATTTTAGGATTTTAGGATTTAAGGATTTCGTTCGGCTGTTTTCGTTATTGCGATGGGGACTACTCATCCCTCAGTGCATCGGTGACTTTCGTGTTGACTATCTTCAGGGCAGGAATCGTGGTGCCGATGAGGACAGTACATAATATAATAAGGTATACAATGCCGGACACGATGAGGAAGTGCGGCCAGAAGTGGTCCACCCAAGTCTGGTCGGCAGGTGCGGTCCAGAAGCTGCAGCGGTACATAGTGGTGAAAAACTCCTCGCCCCGTTCAAAATCCAAACCGCTATAGGCATAGTTCAGATAGATGATGCAACCAATGAGGCAAGCTGCGGTTGCCAGCAAGGCACCTTCTGTGAGGAGGCTGAGCAGCAGTCGGGAGCGGGTGGCACCGAAGGCGCGGCGCACTCCGCATTCCTCCGTCCGGCGCTTGGCCTGCAGCCACACCGTTCCGATGACGGCCAGACTCAGGTTAATGAGGAAGAACAGCGCTAATGCCAAGCTGCGGTTCAGTTCCTGCGTGCGGCCTTCGTCCAGCTCAATCTTTCGGAGGTGGTCCTCGAAGGTCGTCAGCTTGCTGATGCGGCAGAAGTCCGTCTTACCCTTGGCAATGAGTTCGCGACCATTCTCCTCGATGAAACGGGTGGCATTGATGCCCTTCTTCAGGCGGATGTTGAGTTTCATATCGGTAGTCAGGAGGTGGCCGGGGAAGAAGACCATCGCACGGACATTGCGGGCAACGGAGAGCCGGAGGTCTTCTACGACGCCTGCAACAGTTACGTCGAACGTCCCGTTTGCAGGAACATGGTTCTGGAAACGGCGTCCAACCACATCGTCCGTGCCGAAGAGAGTCAGGGCAGCGTTGCGCGTCAGTATTGCCTTGTCTTGTTTGTCTTGTAAACGTATCTTTGAGAGTTCCTCTGCCGACGGACTGCCGGGCAGCGGACGCAAGCCGTAGGTCTCAAAAAACTGAGCATCTTCCACAAAGGTCATCTGGGCCATGTAGAGCGAATCCCTCTCAAGTCCGACATTGCAATAGCTGGGATTGTTGTTGCCAAGTGCTTCATAGCTCCACTTGCCGTAGAGATAGACGCTCTCTACACCATCCATCGATTCGAGCTGGCGGATGATTTGCATCTTGCGCTCGTCTGGCGTCATGAAGGGGGCATCCTCCGTGTAAGCATTCTCCTTCGTTTCGGCCAGGAGCAGTTGGTCGGTGTCGTAGCCCATCGGCAGGTTGCGAAAATAGAGATTCACTACGGCGGGGTCGATAACGAACCACGCCACGACGGTTATCACAATAAGTTCGAGGAAGAGCCAGATTTCCTCTCTCCTCTTTTTCCAAAGATCTGTCAGTATCATATTAGGTGGGTTCTAATAATTATCAAATCCAGTGGGCATTATCTTTTCTCCATCATTGATTCAACAATCGGTTTTCTCAGACTCAGCCAGGCAGGCAGCAGGGCAGACAGCAGGTTAATCAGCAGGATGGCGACGAAGGCTCCCACGAAGAGCAGCGGCGCAAAGAGCATCTCGCCCTCGACGATGGGAGTCATGTTTAGTGTGCTGCTGTCGAAAAACATGCCGAGGATTTCCGTGCGGAAGGCATAGATGCCGAGCCATGCAGCTGCCAGTCCGATGGTGCCGCCGATGAGGGTCAGCACCAGATTCTCCATGACGACCTGCCAGAGCAACGTAGAGCGACGGGCACCGAAGGTCTTGCGGACTGCCATCTCAGCTGTGCGGCGCTCCATCCGTCCCGCCACGATGCCGCAAAGGTTCAGGGCTGGCACGAAGAGCAGGATGAAGAGCAGGGCGGCAAAGTGCCTGATGAGCTGCCAGTCGGAGATGCTTTCCAGATCGAATTCGTCCTTGCGAGTGGCTGCGCGAAGGGCATGAATGGAGTGTGTTTCCAAACCCTGCGTCAGTTCTACATGCGTCTTTGTACCCTCGGGGAAGAATCTATAGCCACCAGTAATTGGCACATAATCAAACGACAAGCGTGCCGCCACCTCGTCCAGTTCCTTCTTCAAGGCCCGCAGCTGCTCTGCGTCCTTCACTGTGGCGACAATGGAAAATTCGCCGACGTAAAGAGAAAAGTCGCTGCGCCCGACCGTCCAGAGAGTATAGGGCAGGAATACATCGGCAAAGCTGTCGGGCGTCAGCTGGCTGCCGCTCCGCACAACGCCGACCACTCTCAGGCCCTCGCCTCGCTCCAAGGCGACGATTTGCCCAATAGGGTCTTTATCCTTGCCGAATATCCGTTCGGCGAAGATATCGCTGACGACGCAGACCTTTTCGCAGCCCTCCACCTCCTGCTTTGTAAACGGGCGCCCTTCGACGAAGTCGTATTCGTATATCTTGAAGAAATCGGCATTGGTCTTGTTGATGATGGCCTCGAAGTATTCGCCGATGCCGGTGTAGCCGTCACCCACGAAGACAAACTCGCGGCAGTTTTCGCGGAGCTTACCGTTGCCGCAAGCCAACAGCGTAGGGGCACAGTATTCGATATTAGGGCTGGAGAGGAACCATTCCTCGAGGGCGGTGGGTCCGAAAGGCATCGAAGCCTCGCCTCTCCTCTCGTCGGTTACCACATTGATGCCATTGAAGTACACCGTCCGCGGGCGGTTTGCCTCGGGGTAGATAGGGGCAAGTTTGATGTAATACACTACGGCCATCACCATTGTGAAGGCCAGCGCCATCGCCGTTCCCGCAATGTGAATCGTGGAGAACAGCTTTTCCTCGCGCATCATCGCAAGGGCTTGTCTGATGTATCTCATAATCTTTGTTCTTTTTGGGCCGCATTCGCCTTGGCGTTATTGCTTTGCCTAACGGCCACCTTATATTATGCAAAAACTGTGCCAAACTCATAAATCGTTGATTATGAGGTGTACCGCAGAGCAAAGAGTGTCCATTTCCGGACACTTTGATGTTCGGAAATGGACATTGCCTCATCGTGAAGGCAAAGAAGCAGGAGGAAGGGGGAAGCAACACAGAGGAAAAAGACGGAAAAGGCGATGAAAGGAAACCATGTAAATATTTCGTCACAACAGCACTAAGAAGGCATTACAGAGAGACATCCAAAATGGGGCAAAAAAGGGTGCTTTTTGCCGCTTTTCGGGCCATTTCCGAGGGTATCAGAAACGTAAAAGCTTGAATATCAGCGATGCAAAATGCGACGTTTTTTTAGGTCAACCCTCTCTTTGGCCGAAATTAAGCGATCCAGGCGAAAGAACAAAGCGTTGCGACCGTCCGAAGAACACGTCGCGCCGGCTCGAAGAAAGCGTTACAACTCCACTTCCTTCTCGTTGTAAGTGAAACGATGAAAAATAGTGTAAGTATTTATTGGCACTTGTATGCCACGGAGACCAGAATTACTTTACGCATTTTTTGCATTTGACCTACGTTCGACTGAGCTCACGCCGAAGTCGGTCGAATGCTGCCTTCGCTCGGAAATAATCAAGCGAGCTTGTTATTTCTCTCACTCATTTTGCATTTTGCATTTTGCAAATAGCATTTAGTGTAGTGTTTCGTCTGTCGCACCTTCGGCGCTGTTTCGTCGTGCCATGTCATTGTGCAGTACACCCCAGCAGGAATCCTCTGCTTCTCCCCTCTCTCTCACTTCATTCCTCGTGCCCGATAGATGCGCTCCTTGGCTTCGTTGATTTCCTTGAACTTCTTTTCGGCAGCCCTGCGGACATCGTCGCCGAGCGAGGCAACGCGGTCGGGGTGATTCTCGAGCGCCATGCGCTTGTAGGCTCGGCGCACCTCGTCGTCGGTGGCGTTGCTGCTGATGCCCAGTGCGCGGTAGGCGTCGTCGAGCGTAGTGCCTCCGAGGCCCATCATCTGGTCGGGCACGGTGGCCGCGAGTCCCATGTGGAGGGCTACCTGGCGAAGTGCTTCGCGCTCCTCATTGGCCACCCGGCCGTCGGCCTTGGCTATCTCGCAGAGGAAGGCGACGAGCTGGAGGCGCTGCTCCTGCGGCATGGCGATGGAGAGCTGGCGGCAGACGTCGCGAATCTGGGCGTCCCACTGTGCCTGCCCCATCCGCTTCTTCTGCTCGAAGAGGCGCAGGAGGATGTCTTCGCCCTCGGTCTCGGCCGTGGCGGAGAAGTTGGTGCGCAGGAAGCGCCGCACATATTCCATCTCGCTGTGCATGATGCGGCGGTCGGCATGGATGATGTGGGCCGAGAGCACCATCAGCGAGAAGAGGAATCCGTTGCGCTCGCCCTGCGGCTCGTAGGCCTGACGTTCCTCGGGTGTGAACTGACTGATGCGCGACGAGTAAGAATCAAACAGGGAGCCCAGGACAAAGCCTGCCAGCATGCCCAGCGGACCGCCATGCAGCAGTCCCAAGAATCCGCCTATCCATTTTCCTAATGCCATGGGGTGAAAGAGTGAAAGGGTCGGGGGGAGAGGCTATTCAATGTTCCACCAGCCGCTTGATGTCGTTGAGTTTGTTGAGAGCCTCGATGGGCGTCAGGTTGTTGATGTCGAGATGGAGGAACTCGTCGCGTATCTGGCAGAGGACGGGGTCGTCGAGCTGGAAGAAGCTCATCTGGACGCCTTGCCCCGACTCGTGCCCAGCGGCGATGCCCTGGCCGAGTGCGTCGTGGTCCTTGGTGGCCTCCAGCTGGTGAAGTACGGCATCGGCTCGGCGCACAATGCTCGTGGGCATGCCTGCCAGCCGCGCTACGTGGATGCCGAAGCTGTGGGCCGAGCCGCCGCGTTCGAGCCGGCGCAGGAAGATGATCTTGCCATCGACGTCGCGCACGCTGACGTTGAAGTTCTTGATGCGCGCGAAGTGGTTCTCCATCTCGTTCAGTTCGTGGTAGTGGGTGGCGAAGAGTGTGCGGGGATGGCCGTGGGCGTTCTCGTGGATGTATTCGACGATGGCCCAAGCGATGGAGATGCCGTCGTAGGTGCTGGTGCCGCGCCCCAGTTCGTCGAAGAGGATGAGGCTGCGCTGCGAGAGGTTGTTCAGGATGTTGGCGGCCTCGCTCATCTCGACCATGAAGGTGCTCTCGCCGACGGAGATGTTGTCGCTGGCTCCGACGCGAGTGAATATCTTGTCCACGAATCCGATGCGGGCACTCTCGGCGGGGACGAAGCTGCCCATCTGTGCCATCAGCGTGATGAGTGCCGTCTGCCTGAGCAGGGCGCTCTTTCCGGCCATGTTTGGACCGGTGATGATGATGATCTGCTGCCGCTCGGTGTCCATATAGACGTCGTTGGCCACGTAGCGCTCGCCTACGGGGAGCTGGTGCTCGATGACGGGATGGCGGCCCTGACGGATGTCGATGGCCTCCGATTCGTCGACCTGCGGACGGATGTAGCGGTTCTCGGAGGCGCTGATGGCGAAGGAGAGGAGGCAGTCGAGCTGTGCGACGAGTGAGGCATCGACCTGTATCGAGGGGGTGTATTCGGCCAGCGCGACTACGAGTTCGCTGAACAGCTGCGTCTCGAGCAGGAGGATGCGGTCCTCGGCACCCATTATCTTTTCCTCGTATTCCTTCAGCTCCTGGGTGATGTAGCGTTCGGCCTGCACCAGTGTCTGCTTCCGGATCCATTCGGGCGGCACCTGGTCCTTGTATGTATTGCGCACCTCGAGGTAGTAGCCGAAGACATTGTTGTAGCCGATTTTCAGGCTTTGTATGCCGGTGGCCTCTATCTCCCGCTGCTGTATCTGGAGCAGGTAGTCCTTGCCCTGATAGGCGATGCGGCGCAGTTCGTCGAGTTCGCTGTTCACTCCGTCGGCGATTACGTTGCCCTTGTTGACGAGCAGGGGCGGGTCGGGCTGCACCTCGCGGGCAATGCGGTCGCGGATGGTGGCGCAGAGGTTCAGCTGCTCGCCGATGCGGCGCAGGGTGGCGTCGTCGGCATGCTCGCAGGCCATCTTGACGGGCTCGAGTGCCTGGAGGGCGATGCGCAGCTGGACGACATCGCGCGGTGAAACGCGCCCGACGCTCACCTTGCTGATGATGCGCTCGAGGTCGCCCATGCGGTGCAGCTGTTCCTGAATCAGTTCGCGCACATCGGGGTGGCGGAAGAAGTAGTCCACCACATCCTGCCGCTCGGCAATCCGCTTGACATCCTTGAGCGGGAAGAGCAGCCAGCGGCGCAGCATTCGGGCGCCCATCGGGGTGATGGTCTTGTCAATGACGTCGAGCAAAGAGATGCCTCCCTCGTTCATCGACTCCATCAGTTCGAGGCTGCGGACGGTGAACTTGTCGAGGCGCACGAAGCGGTCTTCCTCGATGCGGCGCAGCGCGGTGATGTGGCCCAGCTGCAGGTGCTGCGTCATCTCCATGTACTGGAGGATGGCACCGGCCGCCACGATGCCGTTGCGGAGGTGGTCCACGCCGAAACCCTTGAGGTTCTTCACCTCGAAGTGGCGCAGGAGCTTCTGCCTGGCGGTGTTCTCCGTGAACACCCAGTCGTCGAGCTCGAAGGTGACAAAGCGAGTGCCAAAGGCTCCCTCGAACATACCCTTGCGCCCCCGCTCGAAGAGCACCTCCTTCGGTGCAAAGCTGGCCATGAGCTTGTCCACATAGTCGATGGTGCCCTCGGCCACGAGAAACTCGCCGGTGCTGATGTCGAGGAAGGAGAGTCCGCAGGCTGTCTTGCCGAAATGGACGGCTCCCAGGAAGTTGTTCTCCTTGTAGGAGAGCACCGTGTCGCTCAGTGCTACGCCAGGCGTTACCAGTTCGGTGATGCCGCGCTTGACGAGCGTCTTGGTCAGTTTGGGGTCCTCCAGCTGGTCGCAGATAGCAACGCGCTTTCCTGCCCGGACGAGTTTGGGCAGATAGGTGTCCAATGCATGGTAGGGGAAGCCGGCCATCTCGGTGGGAGGCATGTTTTCCTTGCCGTTGTTCCTGCGTGTCAGTGTGATGCCCAGAATTTCGGCCGCCACGACAGCGTCCTCGGCGTACGTTTCGTAGAAGTCACCGCACCGGAAGAGGAGCACCGCATCGGGATGCTTGGCCTTCAGGTCGTAGAACTGTTTCATCATGGGCGTAAGCCCTTCCTTTGCCATCTTCTCTTGCTTTGTTTGCTGCAAAGTTACACAAAACTCTTCTAATTACGCTTGCGGAGAGGGAAAATTATTTTCATTGACCGTTCTTTTCACTGAACATTCTTGGACAAGCCAAGCGCCGCAAGCGTCGATCGGACCATTGACACTGGCAGCAGGGTCTTTAACCTTTAACCTTTACAAGACTCTTGAACTTTTGAACTCTTGCGCTCGGATCTGCCGCTTCGCCTTAAGTGCGAAGAACTCATAAACTCATAAACTCATAAACTTATAACCTTTACAAGATTTTCAGAACTTGAAGCGTAGCTGGAAGGAGAGGTCGTTGCGCCACGGACTGTAGATGGTCTGCAGGTCGGAAGACTGAGTGTCTCGGTCGAAATAGCGGTAGAGCGAATAACGCGCCTCGACCATCCAGCGTCCGTTGCGGCTGGTGAGGCGGCCTGTGAGTGCGCCATGCAGACCATGACCGTAGAGGACGGCCGAGGAGATGCTGTTGTAGAGTGCAGGCTCGAAGACGTAGAGGCGAGTGGAGTAGTCGGGCGAATGGAAGTAGCTGGCCGTAAGGGCAAGCCGCAGACAGTCGGCGGGCGAAGTGAAACGCACAGTGTGCTGTATAGCGCTGCCCGTCTTGCCCAGCAGACGGTGGAGGAGGGCTGTCGTCTGCAGACGCCATGAGCGGTGGGGAAGGAATGTCCACTGCGTCCTAATGCGATGGTGGGGTTCCATGCGATCGGCTTGTTCCTTGCGCTTCAGCTGGTAGCGCAGCCCGATGGTGTGCGCACCGTCGCCTGGAGTGTAGTCGGCCTGCGCCATGAAGTCCTGTCCGCTGCTGCTGTGCGTCATGCGATAGCGTGGCCAGGGATTGTGGAAGAAATCGGCGTAGGCCGTAAGCAGCCAGCCTGCACTCGGCTGTGCCTTGAGGTGGAGGAGGAGCCCCGATTCGTTCTGCACCGTACTATTCTCGGCAAAGGAGGTGGCCAGGAAGGAGTGATAGTTGCTGGCGTAGTAGCGACCGAGAAGGCTGAGCGTATAGCGCGAATTGATGCTCCACGAAGCGCGGTTCATGGTGGCTGCGGCGGTGTGAGGCATACTGACAGCCGTCTCGCCCGCCAGTGTGAGACGATAGAACGAATAGCCGTAGTTGATTCCCGCTACGCCAAAGGTGGTGCCTCGAGGATAGATGCGGCGATAGAGCTGCTCGCCAGGATTGAGCCGCTGCGAGAAGCGCTGCAAGTAGCCAGTGGCACCGAGACGGAGGTCGCCGTGGTGCCATGCGAGATGGGCTCCGGTTTGGGTGGAACCCACGTTGTGCCGCGAACGGTGTTCCGAGGCGGTGCGGTGATAGCCGTCGGTGAGGAGTGTCTTTATTTCGTCATCGGCATTCAGGGTGGCATCTACGCGCCGGTAGGAGGCAAAGACACTTAGTTCTGCTTCGCTTCCAAGACCGAGGGTGGCTGCCATGCCGCGCATGAAGCGCGATTCGTCCATGCCGGTCATTGGCCGAATGCCCGACTGCTCCCTCATGGAGGGTGTACTCTTGCTGTGCCACAGACTGCCGCCCATGACCACTCCCTCGCCGAATCCCGCACGGAAGTCGCCCACCACGGCGCGATGCAGGATGCCCACATCGCGGAGCATGGCGTAGGCTCCGTAGGTGTCGTAGTATCGTTCGCCGGCATCTTTCTCGACGCGGAATCCTGCCTGCAGGTGACGGCTGTTTTTCACATCGTAGCGAATGCGGTGGTAGAGTGCATCACCGGCGTATCCGTCGTCCACAAGGTAACCCTTGCGGTAATAGAGCGGAACATCGGTGCGCGCCGAAAATGTGTGGCGCAGGTGGGAGAAGAGCTGCCTCGCCTTCGTGCCTTCGGCGGGAGGCTCTCCTGCATAGACGAAGAGGCGGAGCTTCTGGCGGGTGGCGTAATCGATGAGGGGGAGCAGACGCAGTTCGCCCAGTGTCTGCATGCTGCCATGCAGATAGATGTAGGCGTGGATTTGCTCGATTTGCTCCTCGCTGAGGAAAGGCAGGCGCAGGAGGTCGGACACCCCAGCCGTATTGATGTTCATGGGGTGCTCATGAATGTCCTTGAGTTCCTCGAGATAGAGTATCCACTCTTCCTCCTCGGCCTGTTCCTCGTCGGTCGTGTAGTCATAGACAAAGCGGTCCCAAGTGTAGTCATCTGTCTGTGCCTTCGCCGGAAGAATGGCAAGGACGCACAGAGAGAGAATGGCAAGGAGGACGGCTCTTGTCATTCGACGACGACAGTGAGTCCGCCGTCAAGGAGGCGGCTGTGGTCGATGAACCAGCCATCAACGGGTTTGCCGCCACTCTGAATCGAAGTGATGCGAAGTCCTTCGCCCTGACGGCGGATGGCGATGTCATGGTCTTGCACTGTCAGGTGCACTTCGGGGAAGAGAGGCACGGTGACGATATAGCGGGGGTCGGCAGGGGAATAGGTGTAGATGCCGAGGGCGTTGAAAACGTACCAGGCCGACATCTCGCCAGCATCGTCCATGCCAGCGTAGGCAAGGTGATCCTCGCCCATGTCGTAATACTTCTCCATGAGGGTGTTGAGGATGGCCTGCGCCTTGGGCTGACGGTCAATGAAATAGTAGGTGTAGGGCACGCTGTGGTCGGGCTGGTTGCCATGACAATAGTTACCGAGGAAGCCTGTGAAGTTCCATGCCTCGTAGGCACGCCAGGGTTCGCTGAAGAGCGAGTCGAGTTTCAGTTCGACGGCCTGCGCATTGGGATAGAGGGCAACCATGCCTTCGGGGTCGTGGGGCGCAAAGAAGAGGCTCTGCCAGCCGTTGGCCTCGCGATACTGATAGGCATAGTAGGGATAGTAGGGGTCGAAGGGCGTAATCCAGCTGCCGTCGGCAATACGTCCGCGCCAGAAGCCGGTGGAGGGGTCGAAGAGATTCTTGTAGTTCATGCTGCGCTTGCGCAGGAGCTTCTCGTTCTTCCGATCCTTGAGTTCGTGGGCGATGAGAGCAGTGGCATAGTCGTCGTAGGCATATTCGACAGTCTTCGTGACGGCAGCCTTGTACTCATCTCCGGTGGGCACATTGGTGGTGTCCTTCTCGGCTATCCATCCTTGGGCGATATACTCGTCGAGGAAGGGTCGTCCGCCGCGCCCAGGCACAGTGGCATTGCGCAGCAGCAGGTCGTAGGCTCGCTGCAGGTCGAAGTCGCGCACCCCGCGCAGCCAGGTTCCGGCCACGAAGGCCGAGGCATGGTCGCCGTGGAAGAAGGTGGGCATATATCCTCCGCGCTTCTCGCCGCGGTCGGTGATGGATCGAATAATGTCGCAGGCCACGTCGGGCGAGAGCATGGCAAGGAGGACGAGTTTGTTGCGATAGGTGTCCCAGAAGGAGGGGTTGGTGTAGTAGCGGAACCCGAGATTGACGCGCTGGCCGCGTTCGTCGATGAAGTCGCCATTGACATCGCTGCGCAGGGCGGGCCACATAAATGTGCGATAGAGGCAGGAATAGAAGAGGCCCCGCTGGCGCTCGGTACCGCCCGATACCTGCACTCGACCGATCAACTTTTCCCATGTATTGTCGGCGGCGAGTCGTACTTCGTCGAACGACTGCGTAAGCATTTCGGCCTCAAGATTTGCCTTGGCACCCTCGATGCTGACGAAGGAAAAGCCGAATCGCACCTCGAGCGGACGCTCGCCTCGGCTGTCGCGGAAATCAACGATGGCCACCTTGTGCGACTGATCTTGTACCATCTCGACGCCCGAGATGTCGTAGTTGGTCACAGCATAGAAATAGATGCGGCCCTCGCCGTCCTGAAAACCGGCAAAGGAGCGAGTGTCTTCCTGATGTATCTCGTAGCGACGCGGTCGGCCGTTGTTGCGCGAAATATCAACGAGCAATTGTTTCTCGTCGGCGGGACGGAACGAGTAGCGGTGGAAAGCGCAGCGCAGGGTGCTCGTAAGTTCGGCCGTAACACCGTAGCGTTCAAGGAATACGCTGTAGTATCCGGGATGGGCCTCCTCGCGGGAATGCGAGAAGTGCGAGGCATAGTTGCGGGGATAGAAGTAACCCGTAACAGGCAGCACTGGCAGATGGAGCAGGTTCCAATGACCCTTGCAGGTGTGGGCAAAACCATACATTTCGCGGTCCTCGTACTGATAGCCGGCACCGCTGTGATACATGGTGACAGGTGCCACTTGCACCATTGCGTTAGGCAGTGTACTGCCTGGTGACACCTCGGCGCCCCAAGCACGTTTGGTTTCGGTGTGGGTGTAGCCCAAGTCTTCGGGCAGCCACAAAGTGGCAGTGCCTAAAAAAGGATTTACATAACGGGTAACTCCCTGAGCAAAGGAGGACAAGGGAAGGCACAGGGCAAAGACGGCTACTGCACGGCGAATGATCAATTTGTAATTCATAAGTGTATAAGGAGCAGAGGTGAAAGGGTCGGCCTCTCCCCCCAACCCCTCCCCCATAGGGAGGGGGGACAGAGGGCGTAATAGGGTTCAATGTTCAAATGTTCAAGAGTTCAAAAACGGTTAGAGGTTAGAGGTTAGCGTTAATGGTCCGCTCGGCTTTGCCGTTTGGCTTGTCCAAGAATGAAATAAACGGTCAACGGTCGATGGTTTTCTTCTCTGGCAATGGGAGTCCTTCCCGCACAATGGCTTCACGAAGGAGGTCGTCGAAGGTCTTCACCTGGTCGTAATGCTTCAGAACCTCACGGT
>JAILBW010000057.1 GCA_024680695.1 Bacteroidaceae bacterium | reverse complement strand
ACTCGATGAGCGTAATTGTGGCGCGAGCCTTGCCTGATGTGAGGGACGGCTTCAAACCCGTCCACAGGCGCATCCTCTTCGGCATGAAGGAACTGGGCAACACCCACAACAAACCTTATAAGAAATGTGCGCGTATCGTGGGCGAGGTGCTCGGTAAGTATCACCCCCACGGCGACAGCTCCGTCTATGGCGCACTGGTGCGAATGGCCCAAGAGTGGGCAATGCGTTGCACACTGGTGGACGGTCAGGGCAACTTCGGCTCGGTGGATGGCGACAGCCCCGCCGCCATGCGATACACCGAGGCTCGCCTCTCGCTCATGGGCGAAGCCATGATGGACGACCTGGACAAGGAAACGGTGGACATGACCACGAACTTCGACGACACGCTGCTCGAGCCGACCGTGATGCCCACCCGCATTCCCAATCTGTTGGTGAACGGTGCCACCGGTATCGCCGTCGGCATGGCCACCAACATCCCCACCCACAACCTGGGCGAGGTCATCGATGCCTGCGTGGCCTACGTCGACGACCCGAACCTCGACGTCGAGCAGCTGATGCAGTACATCAAGGGCCCCGACTTCCCGACCGGCGCCTATATCATGGGCATGCAGGGCATTCGAGATGCCTACGAGACGGGACGCGGACGCATCATCATGCGTGCAAAGGCCGATATCGAAACGGGCGACACCCACGACAAGATCGTCATCACGGAGATTCCCTACGGAGTGAACAAGCAGCAGCTCATCGAGTACATCGCTCAGCTGGTGAACGACAAGAAACTCGAGGGCATCAGCAACGCCAACGACGAGAGCGACCGCGAGGGTATGCGCATCGTCATTGATGTGAAACGCGACGCAAACGCCCGCGTAGTGCTGAACAAACTGTTCAAGATGACTCCCCTGCAGACGAGCTTCAGCGTGAACTGCATCGCCCTCGTCAAGGGCCGGCCCCGCCTGCTGACGCTGCGCGACTGCATTGTCAACTTCGTGGAGCACCGCCACGACGTAGTAATACGCCGCACGAAGTTCGACTTGAGGAAGGCCGAGGAGCGCGCTCACATCCTGAACGGACTCATCATCGCCAGCGACAACATCGACGAGGTGGTCCACATCATCCGAGGCAGCAAGACGCCGACCGACGCACAGCGCAACCTCGAGGCACGCTTCGAACTGGACGAGCTGCAGAGTAAGGCTATCGTCGAGATGCGACTCGCACAACTCACCGGACTGAGGCAGGAAGATCTTCATAACGAGTACAATGAGCTGCTCGAGCGAATCAAATACTTCAACCAGATTCTGACCGACGACGAACTCTGCCGCAAGGTGATAAAGGACGAACTCATCGAGGTGAAAGAGCAGTATGGCGATGCCCGCCGCACCGTCATCATGCCCAGCGCCGAAGAGTTCAACGCCGAGGATTTCTATGCCGACGACGAAGTGGTAGTGACCATCAGCCACATGGGCTACATCAAGCGCACTCCGCTGGCCGAGTTCCGTGCTCAGGGCCGAGGCGGCATCGGCGTGAAGGCCAGCGCCACCCGCGACAGCGACTTCATCGAGAAGATATATCCTGCCACGATGCACAACACGATGCTCTTCTTCACCAACCGCGGCCGCTGCTATTGGCTCAAGGTCTATGACATTCCCGAGGGCAGCAAGAACAACAAGGGTCGCGCCATACAGAACATGCTGCAGATAGAGCCAGGCGACGGAGTGAACGCCTGCCTCTGCATCCGCAAGCTCCAGGACGCCGAATTCTGCCAGTCCCACTATGTGATGTTCTGCACCCGACAGGGAATCATCAAGAAGACGCGCCTCACCGAGTACAGCCGTCCGCGCACCAACGGCGTCATCGCCATCAACATCCGCGAGGACGACAGCGTAGTGAATGTGGCACTCACCAACGGACACAACGAAGTCATCGTGGCCAATGCCGGCGGACGGGCAATACGCTTCGACGAGTCGGCAGTCCGCTCAATGGGCCGCAACAGCACCGGAGTGCAGAGCATCATCCTCGACGACGATCCGCGCGACGGCGTTGTGGGAATGTGCATCGTCAATGATGTCGAGAACGAGAGCATCATGGTGCTCTCCGAACTGGGCTTCGGCAAGCGCACCGACGTGGAGGCATATCGCAAGACAAGCCGCCACGCGAAGGGCGTCAAGACGCTGAACATCACCGAGAAGACTGGCTACCTCGTAGCCATCCTCGTCGTGAAGGACGAAGACGACCTGATGATAATCAACAAGAGCGGAACGACCATCCGCCTGCATGCCGATGCCATCACGGAGACCAAGAACCGTATTACGCAGGGCACGAAGGTCATCGAGCTGAAGAAGCGCAACGACGTCATCAGTCACCTCAGTGTGGTGCCGCGCGACGATTCGGCAAATGCAACGACCGACGAAGAAACAGCTCCAGATGCAGAGAACGAAACGCCCGCTCAGACTCCGGGCGACGAAAGTAACGAATATTAATAATCCAAAAACACCAACGACTATGAAGAAGATTGTATTATCCATCGCCCTCTGCCTCTTTGCCGGAGGCATGATGGCACAGAGCGCTGCCGACAAGGCGGCTGCAAAGGAAGCGGCCAAGGCGCTCAAGGCTGCCACAAAGGAAGCCAAGGCAAACATGGAGTCGGCTCAGAAGGTAAAGGACGAAATCTATGCCCGGGCCGTCGATAAGGAGAAGCCTGCCACAGAGGAGGAGATCATCTCGGCCTGCAAGATGGGGCAGGAGCTGATCCAGAAATCGCTGAAGAGCGGACTGCTGGACGAGAAGATGCTCGGCGATGCCTACAAGCTGAGCGGTGACCTTGCCCTCTATCCCCTGAACCTCTATCTGAATGCAGCCAAGGACAAGATTCCCTTCGACACTGCACACTACTATGACAACCTCTTCCTCCTTACCGATGCCATGCACAAAGAGTTGCAGAACACCAAGGAGATAAAGACTGGCGAGAAGGCCAATACAACGTACCTTGAGGGAAAGCGCAAGAGTCTGGCTCAGTGTGCCGACTATTTTGCCTACGCCGGACAGTTCGAAAGCGAGTGCCATCACTATGACCGCGCACTCAAGGCCTACGACTTCGCCCTGAACTATGCCAAGACGTATCCCGAGATTGCTGACATTCTCGATATGCGCGTTACGCCCGAGCAGATTTCGTACTATGCCTATTATTGCGCCCATGAGGCTGGCAACTTCGAGGCAATGGAGAAGTTCTACGACAAGGCTGTGCAACTCAAGGAAGGTGCACTCGGCGTAAGACAGCTTCGCGCGCAGTCCTACATGGAGCGCGGCGATACGGTGTCTTGGGCTGCCTACGTCCACGACCTCTGCCTCGAGTCGCCGAAGGACAACCTGGACTTCATACAGATCCTGCTGGCCTACTATCAGAAGCAGGGAATCGACAAGATGGAGAAGTTTGCCGACGAAGTGATCGCTAAGGATGCAGACATCCTGATTGCCAACTACGGCAAGGCTTACGTTTACTTCCAGGCCGAGAAGTACGACGAGGCAATGACCTATTATAAGAAGTGTACGGAGATCAAGCCCGACTACTACGATGCTTGGTATCAGTGCGGAATGTGCTGCTTCCGTCAGGCTATGGCGAAGAATTCCACCATCAGCAGCATCAAGAACCGTCAGCAGGCTCAGAAGGCACTCGACGAAACGAAGGCTCTCTTCGGTTCTGCTATCCCATACTTCGAGAAGGCTCGCGAGTGCGCACCCGACCAACCGCACAAATGGGCCTACGAGCTCAAGCAGTGCTACAGCGTGACGGGGCAGTCGGCCAAGGCTGCAGAGATGGATGCGTTGCTTTAAGGCGACGCTCCATCCCGCATACTGTGAGTTGAACATATTATTTAAGGTAGGGGCACTCCGGTGCCCTCACCTTTTTGAGGTGGGTTCAATTAATCAGAACACATCTTTACACCTCCTAAATTCAGGAAGCCGATGAAACGATTCTTTATTCTATTCGCTCTGATGATGTTACTCCCGCTCTGTGCCACTTCGGCACCGAAGGGCAAGGAGAAAGCCAAGGAGCCTGCGCCAGTGAAACTCAGAACCCTACGGAAGGCTGCCAAGCTGGCACGGAAGAATTCGGCGGGACAGCCTGCTGCCGAGACAAATCTCCTTGCAGCACTTCCTCGCGAGGATATTTCTGACAAGCAGCGTGCCGAGATATTCTATCTCTGCGCACAGCTTGAGGAGAACCTGAACGGAATGGAGAACAAGAAAGCCTACCTGAAAGCAAAATACGATACGGCCACCCTCTTTACGAAGCTTCTCACGATGTATCAGTTTCTGGAGAAGTGTGACAGTGTGGATGCCATTCCTAATGAAAAGGGATATGTCCATCTGAGTTACAAGGGGAAGACGCATTCGCTGCGCATGAAGCATCGGCGCAACATTTACAACGGCGGAAATTTCTTTCTCGGAAAGCGCAATTATGCGATGGCTTATTCCTTCTTCGACTATTATTATCAGGTAACTGACCCGAAGAAAGACGACCGCCTGCCAAAGATTGCCTATTGGGCTGCACTCTGCGGCTACATGGCTCAGCAACCGGAACGCACATTGAAATACATCGACCGCGCTATCGAGGTGGCCGACTCGGCACAGAAGCCCACCTTACAGGAGTACAAGGCTCGCAGCTACCTGCTTCAGAAGAACGAACCTGCATGGATCGCTGCCCTCGACACAGGCCTGATGCATTACCCGACGTACGACTATTTCTTCGTGAACAAGGAGGATTGGTATTATTCGCAGCGAAAGTTCGACGAGGGCATTGCGTTGGCCGACTCGCTCGTGAAGCACGCAGCCGACAAGGCACTCTACTGGTATGCAATGTGTCGCATGGCCTATGCAAAGAACGATTTTGAAGCTTGCATCGTCTATGCCGACAGTACCATTCGTCGCGATCCGAATTTTACCGATGCATATTATAATAAAGGTATATCCCTTCTGAACCTTGCCATCATTGCCCAGGAGTCGGTGAGCAAGGACATGAGCAAGGAACAGTGGCGCGAAGACAGAAAAACAATGCAGGACTTCTACCTGAAGGCGAAGCCCTGCATGGAAATGGTGAGGAAGCTCGAACCGAAGAATCCCGAGCGATGGGCATCGGCGCTCTATCGCATCTACCTCAACCTAAATATGGGAGCTGAGTTTGACGAGATAGACAAGTTGCTCAAGGCTCAGAAGGAGAATAAGGGGTAGTCCGCCATCATGGCGTTCACCTCGCTGCGCACCTGCGAGATCACCTGTTCGTCTTCCGGCGCATTCAGTACTCGCTCGATGAATTCTGCAATTCGCGGCATCGTGTCTTCCTTCAGTCCGCGCGTTGTGACGGCTGGTGTGCCCAGTCGGATTCCGCTCGTCTGGAAAGCACTGCGTGTATCGAAGGGTACCATGTTCTTGTTCACTGTGATGTCGGCAGCCACAAGTGCCTTTTCTGCCATCTTGCCTGTCAGTTCTGGGTATTTTCCTCTTAGGTCAACCAACATCGAATGATTGTCCGTGCCTCCGCTGACGATGTGGAAGCCGCGCTTTATCATCTCCTCGGCCAGTACGCGGGCGTTCGTCTGCACCTGCTTTGCCCAAGTGCGGAACTGTGGCGTGAGTGCTTCGCCAAACGATACAGCCTTTGCTGCAATAACATGTTCCAGCGGTCCGCCCTGTGTGCCGGGGAATACGGCGCTGTTCAGCAAGGCCGACATCATCTTCACTTCTCCCTTGGGAGTTGTCTTGCCCCAGGGGTTGGGGAAGTCGTGTCCCATTAGGATTATACCGCCGCGCGGACCGCGCAGCGTCTTGTGGGTAGTGCTTGTCACGATATGGGCATACTTCACAGGATTCTCCAAGAGGCCAGCGGCGATGAGGCCGGCGGGATGAGCCATGTCCACCATAAGCAGTGCACCTACGCTGTCTGCAATCTTGCGCATTCGGGCATAGTCCCACTCGCGGCTATAGGCCGAGGCACCACCGATAATCAGCTTGGGTTTGTGCTCCTGTGCCAGACGTTCCATCTCGTCGTAGTCCACACGGCCAGTCTCTTTGTTCAGGTTGTAGCCTACGGGGTGGTACAGAATGCCGCTGGTGTTCACAAGTGAGCCATGTGAGAGATGGCCGCCCTGCTCCAGATTGAGTCCCATGAAGGTGTCGCCGGGGTTGAGCACTGTCAGCAGCACAGCAGCGTTGGCCTGTGCGCCCGAGTGTGGCTGTACGTTAGCATATTCGGCACCAAAGAGTTCCTTCAGCCTGTCGATGGCCACCTGCTCCACCTTGTCCACTACTTCGCATCCGCCGTAGTAGCGCTTCCCGGGATAACCCTCGGCATATTTGTTCGTCAGGCAAGAGCCCATGGCTTCCAGTACCTGGTCGCTGACGTAGTTTTCTGAGGCGATGAGCTCAATGCCCTTCAGCTGCCTCTGGCGTTCCTCTTCGATAAGTTCGAAGATCAAGTTGTCCCTGTTCATTTTCTTACCTTGTTTTTTTATGTAATATGTACTGAGTGTTTGCATCAGATGAGTTTTACCTGTTCCAGTGTCACCTCGCGGTTGCAGTAGTGGCACTGCAAGATGCCGTTTTCCTTGTCCAGAACATGGAAGTGAGTCGGCATGGGCTCGTTGTTCGTGATGCACTTGGGATTGGGGCATCGGATGACACCTGTCAGTTCCTGAGGCATCTGCACCTTCTTCTTTTCTACCACCTCATAGTCATGGATGATACAGAGTGTGACGTTCGGCGCAATCACGGAGAGCTGGTTCAGTTCCTCGTCGGAGAAGAACTTGTCGGCTATCTTGATAATGCTCTTGCTGCCCATCTTCTCGCTCTTAAGGTTGAAGCCGATGGTCACTGAAGTGTCTTCCTTGTCCAGATGCAGCAGGTTTACCACCTGAAACAGTTTCGATGACGGGATGTGGTCGATTACCGTGCCGTTCTGCAGCGCGGCGACTTGCATTTCCTGACGTTTCATGCTATGATTGTCTTATCGTTCTTAATCTCTTCGAGGGTGATGCCCAGTGCGTCGCAGATGAGTGCTTGTCTGGCATACAGCCCATTGCGTGCCTGTTGGAAGTAGTATGCGAATGGCGTATCGTCGATGGAGTATTCTATCTCGTTTACCCGAGGCAGCGGATGCAGGATCTTCATGTTGCTGCGCGCTTTGCACAGCATGTTTTTCTTGAGCAGATAGGCATCCTTCACTCTTTCATACTCCATGAGGTCGGTGAAGCGCTCCCTTTGTACTCGCGTCATGTAGAGAATGTCGGCTCCGGCGATGGTGTCGGCATCGAAGTCCTGATGCTCCACGTATCTGATTCCGTTCTCCTGGCAGTACCTTTTATAATATGTAGGCATTGCCAGTTCGTCGGGTGCGATGAAGTGGAACGTCGGATTGAAGTGGCGCATGGCAGTGAGCAGACTGTGCACTGTGCGGCCGTACTTCAGGTCGCCCACCAGATAGATGTTCAGTCCTTCAAGGGTTCCCTGTGTCTGAGCGATGGTGTAGAGGTCGAGCATCGTCTGGCTGGGATGCTGGTTGGCTCCGTCGCCCGCATTCACCACCGGCACCGGCGACACTTCACTTGCATATTGGGCGGCTCCCTCCAGGAAGTGGCGCATGATGATGACGTCGGCATAGTTCGAGACCATCATTATCGTGTCTTTCAGTGTCTCGCCTTTTGTGTTGCTGGTCACTTTGGGGTCGGCAAAACCGATAACGCGAGCGCCCAGTCGGTTGGCCGCCGTCTCGAAGCTCAGGCGGGTGCGAGTGCTGGGTTCGAAGAATAGTGTGGCCACCACGCGCCCTTCCAGCAGGCGTCTGTTGGGGCTTTTCTCGAATTCTCTTGCCATCTCGATGAGGTAGAGAATCTTCTCTTTCGAGTATTTCGCAATAGTGACAAGGCTCTTGTTCTCCATTTCGATGTGTGTTGAATTGTCCTTTTGTCTTTGGTAATCTCTCTGCAAAGGTATTGCTTTTTTTTGTCCTGTGCAACTAATCTGAGTTATTGTGGAACTTTTTCTTTTTCGCTGCTGCCTTTTCGGGAGTAATTCGTACCTCTGAGCATAGCTCGAAATGAAGTGACCCCAAGAAGTTGGACGGGTTAAACATTTACGTATTTAATTGAGTCATTCTGTATTGTACTGGACTCATACCATTTAACTTGATTTTTATTCTTTTATTGTTATAATAGTCAATATATTCTTCTAAAG
>JAILBW010000044.1 GCA_024680695.1 Bacteroidaceae bacterium | reverse complement strand
CCGGGGATTCGCTTGAGCGTAGTGGTGTCTGCCTCGTTGATGTCCACCGTGGTGCCTGGCGCGAATTTCTCCACACGTTGGGCGGTGTCGGGAACGGCGGAGGGAACGGGCAGAACGGCTTGCGAGGGAGACGAGGCTGAGTCGGACGAAGCGGACGGGACACTCTCGGGCTGACCTGACCGTAAATTCTCAGCAGGAAGGGGCGGTCCGCTTCTGGACGGTACGGACTGCGGGCGAGGCTCCGGCTCGATGTAACGGAAGCGTTCGGCGATGCGCACACAGGGCCCGAGGCGTTCCCACAGCTCGCCCGTCATGCCAGGCAGACGCTTGAAGTCCTCGGCCGTATGGTAGCGTCCGTGCTTGGCGCGATAGCGATAGATGGCGCGCACCTGCCAGGGCGCCAGGCCGAGGCGAAGCAACTGACTGCTGTCGGCCGTGTTGGGGTCGAAAGGGAAGGTCTCCACCGGTTCTTCGGCGATGCCGTATGTGTAGGCCGGAGAATGGGACGCTTCTGAGCGCGGAGGCATGGAATACAGAGATGAGTCGATGGCAGAGGTGGAATCGGGCTGACGGGAAATGGGTTTACGCCACACATAGGCTGTAACGACCAAGAGCGCCAGCACAAGCAGCCACTCGAGCAAGAGGAGTGCACGGCGTTCGCCGCGAGATAGAAAGGGGAAACGCCTCATTGCCTCAGTTCATTCACGAATATGACCCCAATGACGATGGGGACAACGTAGCGGATGAGGAACAGATAGAGGCGGAAAAGGCGGAAGCGAAGGGTGCCGCCGTTCGTCACCTCATCGTAAACCAGCTGACGGTCGAGTTTCCACCCGACAAAGAGACAGATGACGATGCCGCTCAGCAACATGATGACCTTCGAGGCTGCGAAGTCGAACAACTCGAAGATGTTCATTCCGAATACCCGGAATCCGCTCCAAGGACCGAAGGAGAGCGAACAGGCCACACCGAGCAACATGCAGGCGACGGAGACGACGACCGAGGCTCGGGGGCGCGAGACGTGGGCCGCTTCGTGGACATAGGCTGTGACTGATTCGTGGAGGGACATGGCACTGGTGAGGGCGGCCAGAAGGAGCAAAAGATAGAAGAGGACGGAGAAGACGCTGCCCAGGAGGGGAACTCCGTGGAAGGCCATCTGGAAGACATGGGGCAGCGTGATGAAGACGAGGCCGGGACCTTCATCGACCTGGACGCCCTGGACGCTGAACACGGCAGGGAAGATGATGAAGCCACTCATGATGGCCACAAGGGTGTCGATGAGACTGACATTGACCGCCGTGCGCACAAGCCGCGTATCGGACGAGAAATAGGAGGCATAGGTGCAGAGGCATCCCATCGCCAGACTGAGCGAGAAGAAGGCCTGACCCATCGCGCTGAGCATGACGCGCGTAGTGACCTTCGAGAAGTCGGGTTTCAGCAGGAAACGAAGTCCGTCGTGAGCGCCGGGCATATTGAAAGAGCATACCACCAACACTACGATGATAACCAGCAGCAGGGGCATCATCACCTTGCTGAAGCGCTCGATGCCCGACTGCACACCACGGGCCACGACCAGATGCGTAAACCCCATGAAGATGCAGCCATAGACCACCGGCCACCAAGGATGGGCGATGAAAGCGGAGAAACCGGCCTTGAAGTCCTGCGCTACGGAGAGGGTGCCCAGACATGACTGCACCAGGTAGTAGAGTGTCCAGCCGGAGATGATGACGTAGTAGGAAAGAATCAGGAAGGCCACGAAGACTCCGGCCACACCCTCGATGCGCCACCACGAACCGGGCGCCAGGCGCTTGTAGGCCGTAATGGTGTTGGCATGAGTGTGGCGTCCGACGACAAACTCGCTGATCATCACCGGCACACCTATCAGCAGCACGCAAATCAAATAAATAAGGATAAAGGCTGCGCCGCCATTGTTGCCCACCTCGGTGGGGAATCGCCACACATTGCCCAGCCCCACGGCACTGCCGGCTGCAGCCAATACCGCACCCAGCTTGCTTCCGAAATTACTGCGAGTCGTCATCTTATTATTCTCATCTTAAACCATTAACAAATATTATACACACTCCGAGAGGTGCCACCCACCGGATGAGGAAGAAGAACAGCTGCGCCAAGAGGCGGCTGCAGGTGCCACCGTTCGTGAGTTCGTCCATCACCCGCATCCGAGGCATCTTCCATCCGACGAAGAGTGTGATGAGTATGCCGCCCAAGGGCATGAAGAACTTGGCCGTCAGATAGTCGAAAAGAGCAAAGATGCCCATTCCATGAATCGTCAGCCCGCGCAACGGACCGAACGAAAGGGCGCAAGCCGCTCCGCCCACGAAGCACAAGAGGGTGACCACCCACGCCGCACGACGACGGCTTAGCCCATACTTCTCGTGGATGAAAGCCGTGCAGATCTCATGCATGGAGATGCTGCTCGTGAGTGCCGCCAAGAGCAGAAGTACATAGAAGAGCAGCGAAAAGACATAACCTACGGGAGGTATCTGGGAGAAGGCGGCATTGAAGACGTTGGGTAGCGTGATAAACACCAGTCCCGGCCCTGCATCCACCGAAAGGCCGGGCACACTGAAGACGGCAGGGAAAATGATGAAGCCACTGGTGACGGCCACCAGAGTGTCAATAATGCAGACATGAATCGCCGACGGCACCAAACGCATGCGAGGACCGAAGTAGGAGGCGTATGTTATCATGCAGCCAATGCCCACACTCAACGAGAAGAAGGCTTGCCCAATGGCGCTGAGCACCACAGGCCAAGTGACCTTCGAGAAGTCGGGGCGCAGAAGAAAACGAAGCCCGTCGGCAACCCCCGGCATACTCAGCGAACAAGCCACCAGTACAAAGATAATGATGAAGAGCAGGGGCATCATCCACTTGCTGTATCGCTCGATACCCGACTGTACGCCACGCTCCACGACCAGGTGGCTGAGCAGGAGAAAGGCTGCCAGATAACCCAGAGGCAAGAGGGGATGGGAAATGAAAGCATTGAACTCGGCACCGAAATCGTGACCGGCAGAAAGGCGGCAAAGGAGCGAGGAGACGGCATAGTGCATCGTCCAGCCGGCCACCACCGAATAGAAGGAGAGGACCAGAAATCCCGCAAGGACACCCATAAAGCCTGTAATCACCCACGGAGTGCCCGGCGAAAGCATGCGATAGGCATCGACGGTGTTCGACTTCGAGGACCGACCGATGACAAACTCGCTCAGCATCACGGGCAAAGCTAGAAAGAACACGAAGCCCACATAGACGAGGATGAAGGCTGCGCCGCCATTTTGTCCCACCTCGGTGGGGAAGCGCCAGATATTGCCCAACCCCACAGCACTGCCTGCAGAAGCCAGTATCACGCCTATCCGACTGCTAAATCGTCCCCGACTCTCCATTGATGAGAAGCTATTTTTGGCTAAATATTGTTAAAACAATGCAAAATTACAAATAATTTCCGTAACTCTGCCATCTTCGATGGCGAACTTACTGCGTCTCGGCATAAAAAAGAATAAAATTCTTTTGTTCTGCGCTCGATTATCCGTAACTTTGCAGGCAAAATTGTAAAAGGAATTCGACAAATGATTACGTTTCATGCAAAACGCTACCCGCTGACTCTCCTTGTGGCGCTGGCGATTATTCTGCTCTCGCTTATCCCCGTTCCGGAGATAAAACCGCTGGAGGGCGTCAGCCTGCTGGACAAGTGGGCACACATGTTGATGTATGGCGGACTTGTCTGCATTATATGGTGGGAATACCTGCGCAACCACGAGCGCTTGGACACAGGCCGACTATTTGTATGCGCCTTTCTGGCTCCCATCCTCATGGGCGGCATGCTGGAACTTGCACAACGCTATCTGACCACCTGCCGTAGCGGCGAGTGGCTCGATTTTGCAGCCAACACGACGGGTGTGGTGCTGGCCACGTTGCTGGGCATCGCTGCCGCATACCTAATGAAGAAGCGAAAAGGATGATCCGACAATGAAGCAGACGGACAGAATCAGGCGCATGGAAGCATGCCTCGACATGGTCAGACGGGCCGTGGACAATCTTTCAGAAGCGCTCGACCGCTATCAAGAAGCGCAGGATGCACTCAAGCAGTTGGATGCATACTACGGCAGCGAGGAATGGCGGCAAGACCTAGCCGACGACGAGGCCGGACGTCTGCCACGCAACCTGAAACGCGGGGTGCTTTCCGAGGATGCGGCATGGAATACGCTTGCCGATGCGCGAGCACTGGAACGTCGCATGGCAGAAATGCGGGGAGAGAAAATGTAGGACCTACAAAGTATCTTTCCAAAGCTTGTAGGGATTGCGGCGCAGATGGGAATTGTAGAAGCGTCGGTCGCCCGTCACCTCACGGCCGATGAAGTCAGGCTTTTCGAAAGGTTCATTCTCGTCCTGCAACTCCACCTCGGCCATCAACAGCCCCTCGTTGTCGCCATAGAATTCGTCCACCTCAAAGACATGCTTGCCGCTACGCACCAAGTAGCGCGTCTTGTCGATGATGCCTGGCTCGCAGATGCGCATGAGATCCTCGGCATCGCTAAGCGACACCTCAGTCTCGAACTCGTAGCGCGCCAGACCTGCGTGGTCGCTGGGTCCCTTGATGGTGAGATAGCCGCGGTCGTCGCGGATGCGGATGCGCACCGTGCGGCCGTTCCCCGAGCTAATGTATCCCTGCCGAATATGGCTGTGAGCGTAGGCCTGATTGCGGAAATCGCCGGCGACCAAGAACTTGCGCTCGATCTCGAGTCCCATGGTCAGGCTGTAATCCAGATCAACAGCATTATGCTGAGCACCATCAGGACGAGAAGTCCGTAAGTGACATAGCGCACCAGTTTCCTTCCTTCGCGTGCCTCTCGCTGTGCTTTCTTGGCCGCACGCATGGCCTTCTTCTCTTTACTCATAGTTATTGTAGGTTTTTAGTTCAAAATCCAAAGTTCCCGAACAGGTCCAGAATAGGCGTCGACCTCCCCCTAAAGGGGCTGAGGAGGTTCTACTCTTCCCCGCCAAACTCCATGAGGTAGGCTTTGATGAAGGCATCTATCTTGCCGTCCATCACACCGCCCACATCGCTCGTCTGGTAGTTGGTGCGGTGGTCCTTCACCCGCCGGTCGTCGAAGACGTAGCTGCGTATCTGGCTGCCCCACTCTATCTTGCGTTTGCCAGCCTCCACCTTAGCCTGCTCCTGCATGCGATGTTGCAGTTCCTTGTCGTAGAGCATCGAGCGCAGCAGGCGCAGGGCGTTCTCCTTGTTCTTCGGCTGGTCGCGCGTCTCGGTGTTCTCGATGAGGATTTCCTCCTCCTCGCCCGTGTAGGGATCCTTATATTGGTAGCGCAGGCGCACTCCCGACTCCACCTTGTTCACGTTCTGTCCGCCGGCACCACTGCTGCGGAAAGTATCCCACGAGATGCGGGCCTGCTCGATGTTCACCTCGATGGTGTCGTCGACCAGCGGAGTGACGAAGACGGAGGCAAAGGAGGTCATGCGCTTGCCCTGAGCGTTATAGGGCGAGACGCGCACCAGACGGTGCACACCGTTCTCGCTCTTCAGGTAACCATAGGCGTAGTCGCCCTCGATCTCGAGCGTGCAGGACTTGATGCCGGCATCGTCGCCGTCGAGGATGTTGCTCACCACACACTTGTATTTGTTCTCCTCGGCCCACCGCATATACATTCGCATGAGCATCTGGGCCCAGTCTTGCGCCTCAGTGCCACCAGCGCCGGAGTTTATCTTCAGGACGGCCGACATCACGTCTTCCTCCCTGCGCAGCATGTTCTTCAGTTCCAAGTCCTCGATGGCGGCAATGGCCTTTGCATAGAGTTCGTCCACCTCCTGCTCCGTGACCAGTTCCTCACGGTAGTATTCGAAAGCCAGTTCCAGTTCGTCGGCCAGGCTCTTCACCTCGGCATAGCCCTTTATCCACTTCTCCAGTCCCTTGACCAGCTTCATCTGCGCCTCGGCCTTTTTCTGGTCGTCCCAGAAGCCAGGAGCCTGTGTGCGTAGTTGTTCTTCCTCGAGCTGTATCTTCTTTGCGTCGATGTTCAGGTATCGGTGTAGTTGCTCCGTGCGGTCCCGGACTTCCTTCAGTTGATCGCTTGTAATCATTCCTCGTACATTTTATTTATTTCCTTGGCATAGTTCTGGTTGAGCACAGAGCGCTTTACCTTGAGGGTGTTCGTCAGTTCACCTTTCTCGAGCGAGAAGGGCTCGGGCAGCAGGGTGATGCGCTTCACCTGTTCGTAGTGGGCAAACTCCTGCTGCAGCGTGTCGAGACGGTACATGACGAAATCGACGATACGCGGATTGTTGCAAAGGTCGGCTCGCGAGCGGAACTCGATGTGCTTCTGGCGGGCATAGTCTTCGAGCAGTTTGTACTCGGGGATGATGAGTGCCGAGACGAACTTGCGCTGGTCGGCGATGATGACGATTTGGTCGATGTAGCGGTCCACCACCAGTTTGCTCTCGAGCATCTGCGGAGCGATGTACTTGCCGTTGCTGGTCTTGAAAAGGTCCTTGATACGATCGGTGAGGAACAGCTCGCCGTCCTTCATGTAACCGGCATCGCCGGTATGGAACCATCCCTCGCTGTCGATGGCGAGTGCGGTCACCTCGGCCTTGCGGTAGTAGCCCTTGGTGATGGTGTCGCCCTTGAGCAGGATTTCGTTGTTCTCGCCAAACTTCACCTGTACGCCGTTCAGCACTCGGCCGATGGAGCCCATCGTCACCTTCTGGTTCCAGCGGTCGCAGGAGACGGTTGCCGTACTCTCCGTCAGTCCGTAGCCGGCAATCATCCGAATGCCCACCGAGTGGACAAACTCCTCGATGGCTGGCGGGATGGCCGCACCGGCCGTGGGGAAGAAATTGGAGCGTTCGAGGCCAAGCTTCTTCAGGAGCAGGGCAATGATGGTCTTCTCATAGAAGTGATACTGCACCTTCAGCGCCAGAAGCGGCGTGAGCCCCTTCATCAGATGGTCCACATTGTATGCCTTGCCCACTCGGATGGCATCCTGCATCAGTTTGCGTTCGAGGGCGTTACTGTTGTTTATCTTTTCCATCACGCCGTTATATACTTTCTCCCAGAAGCGGGGCACGGTGCACATACAGGTGGGGTGCACCTCGGTGAGCGAGCGGAGGATGTCCTGAGGATGCTGGTTGACGGCCAGCGTACAGCCCATGGTGATGCAGAGGTAAGTCCAACCGCGTTCGAAGACATGGGTAAAGGGCAGGAAGTTCATCACCACCTCCTTGTCGCTCATGGGCAGTGCACCTTGATGGCCTCGCATGGCGGCATTGTACATCCGATGCGTGAGCATCACACCCTTGCTCAAGCCCGTGGTGCCGCTGGTGTATAGGATGTTGGCCAGATCGTCTTGGTCCAGTTCGGCGGTGCGACGGTCCACCTCGGCTTGGTGCGGCAGGTCGAGGCCAAGCCGCAGGAAGTCCGTGAAGTAGATGCTCACATGGTCCTGCTCGTTGCGCACTACATGTTTGTCAAAGATGATGAGTTTGCAGATGCTCGGATCGATCTTCAGCACCCGGTAGGCGGTGTCGTACTGATACTGCTCGCCTACGAAGATGTAGCGAATCTTGGCATCGCTAATCATGTACTTGATCTGTGACTCGCTGCTCGTGGCATAGAACGGGATGGTCACAGCGCGGATGGCATAGGCCGCAAAGTCCACAAAAAGACACTCGGGCATATTCTGCGAGAAGACGGCCACATTCTCCTGCACACCTACGCCCAGTTCCAACAGGGCATTGCTCGCCAGCCGCACCCGACGCGAGAACTCGTTCCACGTAATGTGCTTCCACACATTGGAATCATTATCCCGAAACATCAGTGCTGTGCGCTCGCCATACACCTGTGCCTGACTGTGCACAAGTGTGGAATAAGGACTTGAATTAAACATATTCCTTCGTGTTTGTCCGCACAAAGATAGTGCAAACGAGCGACATGACAAAAAGAAAATCCATTTATTTCTTTTTTCATGTCCGAGTGCAACACATCGCCAGGCGTAACCATGAAGTTCAGCAATTCGCCTCTTTTTGGGAGCGAGATTCCCTTGATACTATTTAATATACTATAAATGATCGCGTTAGCGTAATGGAGTTTATTCTGAAACTCCCTTGAAACTCCCTGAAGATTCCTTTGAGATTCCCTCCTCGGCTGTGGTCAGTCGTCCCTTCTTTGTTTATTGTTGCATTATTACCAG
>JAILBW010000223.1 GCA_024680695.1 Bacteroidaceae bacterium | reverse complement strand
CAGGAGGTGCTCGAAGCCATCTGTCGCATAAATGGTGTGTTCACTCAGGTGCAGTTGGCCGACTTCATGGAGCGCGAATCGCAGTTCTGCGTGAGCCGTTCCACGTTGTTCCACACTTTGGATACACTTGTGGCGGCACGTTTGCTACTCAGGCATTCACTGGGTCGGGCGGCAGCCTATGAGTTGCTTGTCAATACAGCTCCCCGCGCCTATCTTGTGTGTCAGACATGTGGCGAGATTCGTGTATTGGAACGCCCGGAACTGATTAAATATCTGAGCACTATCAAGGCACGACTCTTTAGCGTGCATCAGCCTCTGCTCTATCTTCACGGTGAGTGCAAGAAGTGCGTACAGCGAGCCAGAAAAAGCAAAAAAAACAGTTTACAAACAATAAAACAAAAACAAGGATAATGGCAAAAGGAAAGGTAGATGCCTTGCTTGGCATCGTTTTCGGCGACGAGGGAAAAGGTAAGGTAGTGGATGTCTTCACACCCCGATACGACATCGTAGCTCGCTTTGCGGGCGGTCCCAATGCCGGTCACACAATAATTTTCGAGGGAAAGAAGTTTGTGCTTCGCAGCATTCCGTCGGGTATCTTCGACGAGAATAAGCTGAACATCATCGGTGGCGGCTGTGTTATCGCTCCCGACCTCTTTATGGCCGAGGCCCGCGAACTGGAGACGGCCGGCTATGACTTGCATCAGCGCCTCCACATCTCCCAGCGCGCCCATCTCATTCTTCCCACCCATCGTGTACTCGACCGCGCTTACGAAGCCGCCAAGGGCAAGGCAAAGGTGGGCACTACGGGCAAGGGCATCGGCCCTACATACAGCGAGAAGGCATCCCGCACTGGCCTTCGTGTGGGCGATATACTGGACAACTTCCGTGCTAAATACGAAGCACTGAAGGCACGTCACTTGCAGATCCTCTCCGACCTGCACTACACCGATTTCGATATTTCCGACGAGGAGCAGAAGTGGTTCGAGGGCATCGAATACATGCAGCAGTTTCCGCTCACCGACACCGAGACCGAACTGAACCGGGCTCTGGCAGAGGGACGCAACGTACTTGCCGAAGGTGCTCAGGGCACCATGCTCGACATCGACCACGGCACTTATCCCTTCGTGAGCAGCAGCAACACCATTTGTGGCGGTGTCTGCACGGGACTTGGTGTTCCCCCCACATCTATCGGCGAGGTGTATGGCATCTTCAAGGCCTACAGCACTCGAGTGGGCAGCGGTCCCTTCCCCGTGGAACTCTTCGACGAGACGGGCGACACGATTCGCCGCATCGGCAACGAATACGGTGCTGTCACTGGCCGCAACCGTCGCTGCGGATGGCTCGATCTGGTGGCGCTCCGCTATGCCATCATGATCAACGGTGTTTCGCAGCTCATCATGATGAAGGGCGATGTGCTTGACGGTTTCGAGACAATCCGCGTCTGTGTGGCCTACGAGCGCGATGGCCGTCAGACCACCGACATGCCTTTCAACACCGAGGGCTGGAGCCCCGTCTATCGTGATTTCCCAGGTTGGCGGACCGACCTGACGCAGATGACCTCGGCCGACGAGTTCCCTCCTGCCTTCCGCGACTACATCAAGTTCATCGAACAAGAGACGGCAACGCCCGTCACACTTGTGAGCGTAGGCCCCGACCGCGAGCAGACTATCAGCCTCGCGTGACCGCGTTTCCGATCGTTCTCCGATTATAGCCCCGCATCCCCTGATATGAAGATACTTGGCGTAGGAATGAATTATGCGGCACACAATAAAGAGCTGCATGATTCGTTATTAAAGAGAGAGGATCCGGTGATATTCACCAAGCCCGACTCGGCGTTGCTGACCGGGGACCGACCCTTCTTTGTGCCCGACGGGACGCAGCGGTGCGACTACGAGACGGAACTGGTGGTGCGCATTAACCGTCTGGGGAAGTGTATTCCCGAGCGGTTTGCCCATCGCTATTACGATGAGGTGACGGTGGGTATCGACTTCACAGCTCGCGACTGGCAGCAGCGGCTGCGCGACGAAGGACTTCCGTGGGAGCTGTGCAAAGGATTCGACGGCAGCGCGGCAGTGGGGCAGTGGGTGCCGCTTGCCGAGGTGGCAGGCGAGGGTGGTGTGCAGGACTTGCACTTCCATCTGGAAATCAACGGCTCTGTGGTGCAGCGCGGTCATACGGCCGACATGATGCACAGCGTTGACCGCATCGTGAGCTACGTCAGCCGATTCTTCACCCTGAAGACGGGCGACATTATCTTCACGGGTACGCCTGCGGGCGTGGGGCCGGTGCATTTGGACGACCACCTTGAGGGCTTTCTCGAAGGGCGACGGGTGCTGAAGTTTAACGTGAAGTGAGCCCCCTATCCCGTTTCCTCTTAAAAGGTGAAAGACCTGTAACAGAATGAAGGAATGAGAATGAACAGATATATAGCCTTGACTGCCGCGAGCCTGATGGCAATCGTGCTTCCGGTCAGCGGACAGGTGGAGAACAGCTTCACCCGCCTCGACTGGTCGGAGTTGCGTATCGACTCGGTGCTTCCGGTCTATAGCGAAGTGGTGCCACTCGAGAGCGACTGGCGCCTCTACGACTATACCGTCCAGATTGAGTACCCTGAATATGCCCCGCTCAGCAAGTCTGAGGCCGAGGTGGCAGCGCGCTTCGATTCGCTCATCGGTCCTCAGATTGACGTGGAGAGCCATGTGGGAGTGCTTCGCGGCAAGGGTATGCTCGACCTCACCTTCGTTCCCATTGTCCGTCGTGGCGGACAATACGAGAAGTTGCTCAGCGGTCGCATCATGATTACGCCTGTGGCAAGGAGTGTTCCACATCGGCGTCGGGTGGCTTCCACCCCAGCCGAACGCTATGCTCAGCACTCCGCGCTTGCCGCCGGACGATGGGTGAAGATTGGTGTCACGACAGACGGAATGTATCAGCTCACCCGTCAGGCACTGCGGAAGATGGGCTTCACGAAGCCCGAGAAGGTGAAACTCTACGGCTACGGCGGCCATCGCCAAAGCGAGGTCATCGATGCCGATACGGATTACGACGATTTGGAGGAGGTGCCCCTTTACTACAGCACCAAGCTCGATGCATGGCTTTTCTGGGGCAACGGACTCGTCCATTGGACGGGAAACACCCGCATCCTGAACCACTATGCCCGCGAGGCTTGCTATTTCCTGACCGAAGGCGAACAGCCTGCCGAACTGGCAACGCTGCCTGTTCCCACTGCCGCGGTGCAGCATGAATACACCTCATTCACAGACCATCTGCTCTACGAGAAGGATGAATTTGCATGGTTCACCGGCGGACGCGACCTGTACGAATCAGCCAACTTTGCCAACTCCTCCTCCCGCACCTACAGGCTTTCCTCGCTCTCTTCCGACGGCGACGAACGGCTCACGGTGGCCTTTACCGCCGGTGCATCCACGGCTACCACGCTGACCACCAGCGTGAACGGTACGATGGTAGGCGAGATGACGCTTGCCCCTACGAGCAAGTACATCTATGGCACTACAGGCACAAATACTTACAGCGTCGCCTCGTTGGCCAATGCCGACGTCTGGAACATCCAACTCTCGACCACTGCCGGCAACGACGCCCGGCTCGACTACCTCGCCCTCCACTATACCCGACGCCTTGCGCTTGCATCCGGATTCGTGGCATTCAGCCAGACGGACACAGGCACCTCGCGTTTCTCCGTCGAGGCTCCTTCGGGCAGCGTCGTAATGCGGTTGGGATGGCGAGGCGAACCTGCAGCGCTTGTCTCCGCGAACTACAGCGACGAGACGAAGACGCTCTCGGCTGTTGTGGACGATGCCACTTCGGCCTACGTCTGCTTCGACCCCACCTACTCCTTCCCCCAGCCCTCCTATCTGGGAGCAGTGGAGAATCAGGACCTCCACGCCTTGGACAGCCTCGACATGGTCATCATCATCTCGGCGAGCGGACGCCTTCTGGCACAGGCCGAACGCCTGGCCGAGGCACACCGGCGCTGCGACGGACTGCGAGTCTCCATTGTGCGCGCCGATCAGGTGTATAACGAGTTTTCCAGCGGTACGCCCGATGCCACTGCCTACCGACGGCTGATGAAGATGCTCTACGACCGCGGCCTGAGCAACGACACCGCACCCCGCTATCTGCTGCTGATGGGCGATTGTGCCTGGGACAACCGCATGCTCAGTTCTGCATGGCGTTCGCGTCGCCCCGACGACTACCTCCTCTGTTTCGAAAGCGAGAACAGCCTGAGCGATACGCGCTGCTACGTCATGGAGGACTACTTCGGCCTGCTCGACGACGGCGAGGGAGCCAGCCTCATGAGCGACAAGTCGGACATCGGCATCGGCCGCTTCCCAGTGACGACCGAGGCCGAAGCCCGAGTGATGGTGGACAAGTGCATCGCCTACATGGAGAATTCGCATGCCGGGCAATGGAAGAACCTCGTCTGCATCATGGGCGACGACGGCGACGAGAACGAACACATGAGGTATGCCGACGATGTGGCCAAGCGGATTGCAGCCGACAATCCCGAAATGGACATTACGAAGGTGATGTGGGATGCATACAAGCGAATCAGCACTACGAGCCACAACTCCTATCCCGAAGTGACTGCCATCCTGAAGAACCAGATGGAGGAGGGAGCGCTTGTGATGAACTATACGGGGCACGGCAGCGCCATCACGCTGAGCCACGAATACGTCCTCAACCTCGAGGACTTCCAGCAGACGCAGGGCGCCCAGCTCCCTCTGTGGGTGACGGCTGCCTGCGACATCATGCCGTTCGACGGGTCGAGCGACAATATCGGCGAGGCCGCTGTGCTGAATCCCTCGGGCGGTGCATTGGCCTTCTACGGCACTACGCGCACCGTCTATGCCAGCCAGAACCTGCAGATGAACCGCTACTTCATGCGCTACCTCTTTGCCCGCGACGCTGCAGGCCGCCGCTATCGGCTCGGCGACGCCATCTGGCTGGCAAAGAACGCCATCATCGCCGACAAACTCGAGGGCGGAATTCCTGAGAACAAACTGCACTATGCCCTGCTGGGCGACCCTGCCCTGACCATTGGTGCCCCCCTCGAGCGCGTAGTGCTGGACAGCATCAACGGCCAGTCGCTGGCCACCTCGCTGGCCGCATTGCGAGCCGGAGCCCGTGTCCATCTGAGCGGGCATGTCGAGGACGCATCGGGCGCCATGCTCAGCGGCTTCGACGGAGTGGTCTCCATGCGGCTTTGCGACAGCGAGCAGACCCTCACCTGCATGAACAACGCCAATGCGACGAACCCCTTCTCGTTTGCCGACCGCGGCAGCGCCCTTTTCGTGGCCCGCGACAGTGTGCGCAACGGCCTCTTTACGTTCGACTTCGTCATGCCGCAGGACATCAACTACAGCGATGCCACCGGGCGCGCCACCTTCTATGCCCTGAGCAACGACCGCCTGACCGAGGCCAACGGATACAGCGAGCGCTTCTACGTCGGCGGTACGAGCGACGAACTGGCTGCCGACACACTCGGCCCCTCGATATTCGCCTACCTGAACAACGAGGACTTCACCGACGGCGATGCCGTGAACAGTGCACCCTATTTCGTGGCCACACTCTCCGACGAGAGCGGCGTGAACTTCAGCGGCAACGGCATCGGACACGACCTGATGCTCTGCGTCGATGGGCGGGCCGACCTTACCTACAACCTCAACAACCACTATGTGGCCGACTTCGGCGACTTCACCCGTGGCACCGTCTCCTTCAGCCTCCCAGCCCTCTCGCCCGGCAGTCACACACTCACCTTCCGCGCTTGGGATGTACTGAACAACAGCCGTTCCACCACGCTCAACTTCGTCGTCGATCCCGCGCTGAAGCCCTCGATGGTCGCCTTTGTGGCAAGTCCGAACCCGCTGACCACCGCCACCACCTTCCTCATCACCCATGACTTCCGTGGTGCTGCCTGCACCTACGAGGTCGAGGTCTTCGACTTCGCAGGCCGACTCCTGTGGACCCACTCCGAGACGGGTGCCACCTCCACCGGCACCTACAGCATCCCCTGGAACCTGACCACAGCGACGGGGCGCCTCGGCTCCGGCATCTATCTCTGCCGCTGCTCCGTCCAGTGCGACCGCAGCAAGCGCGTCTCCAAGACACAAAAAATCATCGTCATAAACAATAAATGACCCCTCTGCGCAGTTATTATAGACGTATGAGAACGTTAATACATAGAGCCCTATTGCTGACGGCATCGCTGACGATGCTCTCAGCCGCACTTGCGCAGGATAAGAAGAACATGTTCAACCCCGTGAATACCAGCGTGACTTCGCTCTCTATCGCCCCCGATGCGCGCGCCGGTGCCATGGGCGACGTCGGTGCCGCCACCGAGGCCGACGTCAACTCACAATACTGGAACCCCGCCAAGTACCCCTTCAATATCGCCCGCGCAGGCGTTGCCGCCAGCTACACCCCCTGGTTGCGCAAGTTGGTGGACGACATCGACCTGGCCAACGTCGCCGGCTTCTACCGCATCGGCGACTACTCGGCCGTCCACGGGTCGTTGCGCTTCTTCTCCCTGGGCGAGGTCTATCTCAGCGACATGGACGACATGACCATCAGCCCCTACGAGTTTGCCCTCGACGCCGGCTACAGCCGAATGCTCAGCGAACGCTTCTCGATGGCCGTCAACATGCGCTTCATTTTCAGCGATATCAAGTACGACTACACCGCCGAGAGCAGCGCCGGCAAGGCCTTCGCTGCCGACATCGCCATGTACCGGCTCGGCTACTTCGTCGCCGGCAACCGCGAGTGTAGCTTCGGATGGGGACTCAACGTCAACAACATCGGCAGCAAGATATCCTACGGAGGCGATGACAACTCCGAGTTCATCCCCACAAACCTCCGCCTCGGCTTCAATCTCACCGTGCCCTTCAACGAGTACAACAAGTTCAGCGTCGCCACCGACCTCAACAAACTGCTCGTCCCCACCTATCCCAAGCAGCGTGCCGACGAGGCCGACAACGACTACACCGACCGCGTACAGCGCGACTACTACGACATCTCGCCCATCGCCGGCATCTTCAAGAGCTTCCACGACGCTCCCAACGGCTTCAAGGAGGAGATGGAGGAGATACAGTGGAGCATGGGATGCGAGTACACCTACAACGACCGCTTCATGCTGCGCGGCGGATACCACCACGAGGCTGCCAACAAGGGTAACCGTAAGTACTTCACCGTCGGCGCCGGCTTCCACATGAGCGTCTTCTCGGTCGATGCCGCCTATGTGTTCAGCACCAGCCAAACCAATCCGCTCGACCAGACCATGCGCTTCACGCTCGGTTTCGACCTCGATGGCATCCGCGACCTCTTCGGACGTCGCCGCTGACCTCTTCCCCCTTACAAATAAGCGATTCAACGGGAATACTCTTTTGACCTGTTCGAACGATTCTTCATTGGTTAAGGCTGCGATTAAGCGAGAGGAAAATCATGCTCGCATGAACTTTCCCGAGTGGAAGCAGGCTCAACCGACTTCGGCGTGAGCTCAGTCGAACGTAGGTTAAATGCAAAATGCAAAATGCAAAAAAGTGTGCTGCCGCAAAGCTTCCTGCTTGCTGTCGCAATGTCTCCTGCTTGCCGTCGCAGAGGCTCCTGCTTGCTGTCGCATTGATTCCTGCCTGCTGCTAAAAATGTCATTTTTTGATATCACAAAGTCGGTTTTTGACACTGAGACTGCCATTTTTGATACAGCAAAGTGGCGTTTATGACACTGAGACTCCCGTTCTTGATATAGTGAAGTGGCGTTTCTGAAACTGAGAATGCCATTTTTTGATACTGCAAGTCCCGTTTTGATACAAGTCTTGCCTGTTTTTTTGTTTCTCTGTCGTACCTTCGGCACTAATTATTGTGTCTTGCCGTTGTGCAGGGGCAACGCCCCTGCCTGTGGTCTGCCGTCCCTTCGGGACTAATTCCGAAACTCAAGGGGTGCCCGTTTCGGGCCTCCCTTTACTCATGGCGTTAGTGGGGTTTTTTCGGCCTTTTTTCTCTCTTTTTTGGAAAAAGTCGGGGCTAATACTTCAAAAAACGGCATTTTTGTTTCAAAAACGGCAAACGGCGAACGGGCCTAAAAAGGCGTTTTTTGCCTTCGGGCGAAAATGAGAAGCCCCGTTTCCCTGCCTTTTTCCCTCATAAAGTCCCTTTTCGTAGCAGAAATGGGGTACTTTCCCTTTTTTTGGCACTTTTTCGGCCTCTTCGAAAGGCTATTTTTCCGCCGAAAACGGGCAAAACAGCCCTTTCAGGCTCTTTC
>JAILBW010000189.1 GCA_024680695.1 Bacteroidaceae bacterium | reverse complement strand
TATATAGTAAAATACTATTATAAATACTACTATATATATAACTATATAATTATATTAACTTATTGTAATATAATAATTTACCATCTCATCTCCCGCGCGAAATCCGCCCACGGTGCAGAAAAATGGACTGTCCTTTGTCCCAATTGTCACGCAACGTGGAAAAGTCCTCTCTGCCGACAAGAGAAAGTGTCCTCTTTTTTTTTTATATAGAAACCCGTGAAAAAGCAGCAGATTTTGCATTTTGCATTTGAACTACGTTCGGGCCTGCTCCCGCTCGGGAAAGTCGAAGCGAGCTTCACTTTCCTCTCGCTTATTCGCAGCCTTTGCAAATAGAATTTAGTACAATGTATTGCCGTCCGGAAGAAACGCGCCAAAAGAGCAACAGACCACAGTCAGAGGTCGCAACTCCTGCCTGTGGTCTGCCGTCCTTCCGGGACTTTGAACTCTTGAACCCTTGCGCTCGGCTCTCTCTTCCTATCTCACCATGAACTTCTTTCCTTTGCGGACGTAGATGGTGCCGGGCTGCAGGCAGTTGACGCGGCGGCCTTGGAGGTCGTAAACGGGGACTGCCTCGGCAGCGGGCTGATCCTCGGCAATGACGGGAGCGACGGGGCTGAGGATGTCCTCATGGTCGTCAAGGTCGCCCACAAGGGTGCCGAACTCGGCCCATCTCGACTTCTGGTATGCCGCGAGCGCGCGGGCATAGACGTGGATGATGGGCTTGCTGGAGAAGAGGTAGAGTGAGATCGTCGGGGGCGTGATGGGCTTCACGTAGGCATGCTTGACGGGCGAGCTGTAGAAGGCGCCCTGATCGAGACTCCTCACTCTGGAGCCGATGACCACCGTGCGGAGCTGGTCGCAGTAGGCAAAAGCGTCGCCGCCGATGGCTGTGACAAGGTCGGGAATCCGGGCTTCCGCGAGTCCCGAACGGGCAAAGGCGTTCGAGCCGATCTTGGTAATCTTCGACGGGAGGATGGCCGAGATGAGTTGCTTGCAATAATAGAATGCAAAGTCGCCGATGCCGCTCGTAATGGACTTGTTCGACTCGTAGTAGGCCTCGCCGCCGCCGAGGATGCGGGCGTCCGTGAGGTCGAACGCGGAGAGGAAGCCTTCGTTGATGAGCTGGCGGATGTACTTGATGTCCGTGCCGTTGATGGAACCGCTGATGGTGGCTTTGATGGCCTGTGCCGAGAGTGTGTCGGCGAGCGTACCCACCTTGGCCACAAAGACATTTTCGCTACCACTTCCTGCGAGAGCAGCCTCGTGGAGAGTGCCGTCGGCATCGATGGAGTAGATGGTGTAGTCGGTCACGCTGGTGGGGATGCAGAATTTCCGAGCATTGGCAGCATAGCGTATCTTGTTGTTGCTGTCCAGCATCAGGAATCCCACGCCGCCCGTGCCCAGCATGGCATAGAGAGAGTCGGTCTGGAGGTATGTATAGCTGGATGGCTGCGAGGTGCCGGACAGATAGTCGGTGAACTGTCCCAGGTGGCCACACTGGCCCACCATCTCCGAGTCGCGGCGCTTCTGGCCGGCCTTGGTGAGGAATCCGGTGGTGGGCACATAGTCTATGCGGTCCTCGATGAAGAGGATGGTGCGGTTCTTCGGGTAGCGTGATATCTCGGCCAAGGTCTTGCTGATGTCTGCCTGCCGTACGGTCATGGTGTGGGAACCATAATCCTCGATGGGAAGATTGGTGACCGGCTCGAAGAATCCCCAGGCGGTGAAGAAGTCGGTGAGGTCCTCCTGTGCCACCTCACACACCTTGCGGACGAACTTCAGGGCCGTCTCGTTGGTGTTGGAGTATCTCGGTCCCAGCGGGTCCTGACGCAGTTTGCGGAAGAGCTCGGGGTAGAACGAGGTGTTCTTCTGTGCCTGATGGTAATAGAGATAGAGCTGGTAGTACATTCGCAGCTGGCTGTCCACCGGCCGGACATAGTAAGGGATGTGGTTGGCATACTCGTTCATCACGGTCGAGAGCGGCGATCCGTTGGAGGTCACCAGCCCGTCGAGGTAGCGGATGACGTTCGAGAAGAGGTTGTTCGAGACTTCGGTGCCGGCCTCGATATGAATGGCGCGCTGGTTGTTGTGTCCGCATTCGTGGGCCGAGCACCAGTCGTCCAACTCCCAGCGGCTCACGTCGAAGGAGTTTCGGATGCAGGCCACCGTGTTGTACGAAGTGCGGTATGCCGACGAGTTGGCATATCCGGCATCGCTCTCCACTCCCTCGATGGCGAAGTTCGGGTTGTTGTAGTAGATGGGGTAGATGGCCTCGCCGCCCGAGAGGCAATGGGGCGCGGCTTTCCGTTCTCCGTTGGCCACCGAGGCACACATTCCCATCAGCTCCCGCTGCCATACGGCGAGGCTGTCGAACCAGCAGATGCTCCGGTCGATGGTCTTGGGCCACACGGTTTTGTAGGTGGATGTCTTGAAGTTGAAGAGTGCATGGCCGCCCCTCACCGTGAAGCGTTCGTGGCAGGCTTTCCTGAGCAGGGCCAGATAGTCCGTATCGCTGTGGCGCGATACGTCATAATAGCCGTTCACTGCACCGCCCTCGATGTGCACCCGGATGGCTGGCCATTGGTCGAGGGTCTTCGTCTGTGACTTCGTGTCGGCCGTATATATAATATAGTAGAGGGCATCCTTCTTTGCCTCCACGATATTCAGTCCCTTCGTCAGCTTCTTTCCCGACTTGGCATTCGAGACAAGCTCGTTGCCCACACAGCCGGCCAGATAGAGGGTGGCATCCGATGGAACGTCCGAGTCCACAAAGACGTAGAGCGGGGCAGTGGTCTGCGTGCAGATGCCTGTGGGGTTGCCCATGTAGGAGCCTCCCGAGGCCATCATCTTCTCGTTCCAGTAGTTGGCATCGCTGTAGGCTTTGTAATCGTGGATGCGGAAGTCCTTTTCATAGTCGGCCCAGCTGTCGTTCTTCAGCTTCGTGGCAATGGCGACCATGTAGTCGGGCATGCCTCCGGCAGTCATCGTCTCTGCGAGCGTCTCGTCCGTCATGGCCTGATACTCAGCCTTCAGTCGGGTACAGGCAGCATCCTCGAAGTAGGTTGCGCACAATGCGTTGACGATGGCACTCGAATCCGGCTCCAGCGGATATTTGCTTTCCAGTTTGCCCACGATTGTGCCATACTGAGCCCAGCCCGACTCCCTGTAGTCCTCGAGGGCCTCCGTATAGACGCGGATGGTGGGCTTCGAAGAGAAGAGGTAGGCCGGCGTCGAGGGAGGGGCAAGTGGCTTCACTTCGGCCAGAGTGACTGCCGATTGATAGAATACGCCCTGATCCAGTCTGGAGACACGGCTTCCGATGGTCACCGTCGTCAGCGAGCTGCAATATGCAAAGGCATCGCCACCCAGGTGCGTCACGTTGTTGGGGATGTCCACCTTACTGATTCCCGTGCGCGAGAATGCGTTGCCCTGAATGGCCGTCACTGTGGCGGGGAGCTTCACGGTGCGCAGCTTCGAACATTCGGTGAACATCGAATTGCCAATCACATTGTCCTCGGTCGTATAGGTGTTGTAATATGCTTCGCCGCCCTTCACGATTCTTGCGTCCGTAAGGTCGAGCGAGGTCAGCCTGGCATTGTTAATCATCTGGCGCAGGAACTTGATGTCCGTGCCGTTAATGTTTCCGGTGAGCACCAACGAGGTCTCTGTGCCCGTAACCAGAGTGGAGAGCGTTCCTGCCTTTTCCACGTTTACTTCGGTGGCTGCCCAAATGTCTGCGGCATACAGGCCGACGACGGCTGCCATCACTGCATGGAAGAATCTTCTGAGAATTGTCTTTAGCATATTTATTTTCCTTTTGTTGTTAGCTGTTCATTCAATGTTTGCCAGTTAATTGGATGCAAATTTTTATAATTTCCCCGAGATGTGCAAGCGTTTTGCGGAAAATGTGCGTATTGAACCGAATTTTTTGTATCTTTGCAGACTGAGAACGCACTGAAAGGATGAAGAAGATGCTTTCCATAATATTAAAGGTAGTGGCACCGCTGTGTTTTGCAGCGGCCGTACTTTGGTGGATGTATCGGGGTTTTCCTTGGGACGAACTGATGCAGTCGCTGCGTTCCGATATGCGTTGGGGCTGGATGTGGCTCAGCTTCCCCTTCGGCATATCGGCTCAGGCATTCCGTGCCCTGCGTTGGCGTCAGGTGCTGACTCCGCTGGGTGAACGACCGCGACTGAGTACCTGCATGCATGCCGTCTTCTTCTCCTATTTCAGCAGCCTGGTTGTGCCTCGCTCGGGTGAAGTGCTGCGATGCGGTGTGCTTAGCCGCTACGAAGGAGTGAGCTTCAGCAAGGGCGTGGGCTCTGTGGTCACGGAGCGAGTGGTCGATATGAGTATGGTGGCAGCCTTCTCGCTGATAACTGTGCTCACGCAGCTGCCGCTCTTCATCCGCTTCCTGAGCGAGACGGGACTCTCTTTGTCGGGCTTCCTGCGGGGCTTCACCATGACGGGTTATCTGGTGACGGCCGTTTGCCTGATTCTCGCTGTGGGGATGGGAATCCTGCTCCTTCGCCGCCTCGACGTCTATTCCAAGACCCGCGGCATGATTTCCGACTTCCGCGACGGCCTGCTCTCTGTCGGTCGGGTGCGCCGTCCGTGGCTCTTCCTGCTCTATTCGGTGGGCATCTGGGTTTCCTACTATCTGCATTTCTACCTTGCCTTCTACTG
>JAILBW010000153.1 GCA_024680695.1 Bacteroidaceae bacterium | reverse complement strand
ATAATTCATGTTGCAAAGGTACGAAGTTTAATTCAGAATTCATCATGCACGATTCAAATTTTTGTCCGTCGCGGCAAAGGTTGTGATAGGGCGTCGTGAATCTGGATGGCCGCTGTGGGTAGTTGCGCTTTGTTTTTTATGAATTGTGAATTATGAATTATGAATTAGAAAAGTACATGCGTCGCTGCCTGCAGCTGGCTCGATGTGGTGCCGAGGGTGCTCCGCCCAATCCGATGGTGGGAGCCGTTTTGGTACATGACGGGCGCATCATCGGCGAGGGCTACCATCGCCAATGTGGCGGTCCGCATGCCGAGGTGAACGCCTTGGCCAGCGTCAGAGAACGCCGGCTGATACCCCGCTCGACGCTCTACGTGTCGCTGGAGCCCTGTGCCCACTACGGCAAGACGCCGCCCTGCGCCGACCTCATCATCCGCGAGCGCATCCCACGTGTGGTGGTCGGCTGCCGCGATACGTTCGCACGGGTGAACGGACTCGGAATAAAGAAGTTGCAGGATGCAGGCGTGGAGGTCGTAGAGGGAGTGCTGGAGGATGAATGCCGATGGCTGAACCGCCGCTTCTTCGTCTTCCATGGCCAGGGACGCCCCTGGGTTACGCTCAAGTGGGCACAAAGCAAGGACGGATTCATCGACCGTCGGCGCGAGGATGCCTCCACCATGCCGGCCCGACTCTCGACACCCTTCACGCAGGTGCTCGTCCACCGGCTGAGGGCCCGATGCCAGGCCATCATGGTGGGCACCCGTACGGCACTCTTGGACAACCCCTCGCTCACTACGCGTCTGTGGCCCGGTGGCAGCCCCCTACGCCTGACCGTCGACCGCCGCGGCGCTTTGCCCGCCCACCTGCGCATGACCGATGGCGAGGCACCCTCCCACGTCTATCCGACCGGCAATATCGACACCATCCTTGCCGACCTGCATCGGCGTGGCATCCAGCATCTTGTGGTCGAGGGCGGCGCGACCCTCCTGCAATCCTTCATCGACGAGGAACGTTGGGACGAGGCCCGCATAGAGACGGCTCCCATAACCCTCGGCGACGGCGTGCCAGCTCCCAGAATCGAAGGTGCCCGGCTGCGCGAACGACATAGCGTCGACGGCCAAACTATCGAATGGATGGAACGGACGGGCGGGGAACGGAGGTAGTAGGTATGAAGGTCGCGCCGCCATGTCGCGAATGTCGCGGCAGACGACTTGGAACCTCTGAAAAAATGTTCATTTTCGTCGCTTCTTGGCCATTTATCCCTAAAAATTCTTAATTCTTCGCCCAATTGTGCCCTAAAGTGAAATATACTTTGTATTTTTGTACGCTCAAATAGCGCAGACGCGCGAAGATATGATGAAGAAACGATACAAATACCTGATGCTCCTGATGAGCGTAGTGCTGCTCGCAGGATGTATGGATGACGAAGACAAGATATATTCGAACCATTGCTACATCACGGGGGTCACGCTGGGCTCCGTGCGGCGACAGATGCATACGAAGACCTCGTCCGGCTCTGACAGCATCTACTACACAACCTTCACGGGAAACAATTTCCCGATGACCATCGACCAGCGTAACCTCCTCATCGAGAACAAAGACTCGTTGCTCTGCGGCGCGCAGCTCGGCGCGTTGACGATGACCATCACCTACGTGGGCAGTACGGTGGCCTATCGGCCTGCCTCCGATCCCGACGGCGAATGGATGGCCTACAAGTCCAGCGACAGCCTCGACGTGCGCGAACCCCTCCACCTGCTGCTCCTCTCGGAGGACGGCAACAGCTTCCGCACCTACACCCTACGCGTAAATGTCCACCAGCAGGAGGGCGATTCGCTCTACTGGTCGCGAGTGGACAGTACCGCCATCTTCGACGGAATGACGCAAATGCGCGCCGTCGTGCTGAACGACAGGCTCATGGTGTTGGGAAAGCGGGGCGGTAGCGTGACCCGAGCCATTCGGTCCACGCTGGGCCGCGTCGGCGAGTGGACTGCAGAAACAACCGACCTGCCCGCAAATGCCGACGTGGAGGGCATCATACAACGCGGCAACTCGCTCTATGCGACGACCGACGACGGCACACTCTATACAAGCTCCGACGGCAATCATTGGACCGTGGCAGCCTCGCCCATCGCCAACCTGCGTCTGGCGGCCGTGACGGACAGCAGCTTCTACGCCATACTGAACGGACGGCTGTGCCGCTCGACCGACGGGGCAGACTGGACGGAGGAGACCATCGACGACAGCCTTGACTGCCTGCCGACTAACTCGCTTCGCAGCTACAGCATCGTGCAGGACAACGGCAACGAGCGCCTGATACTCTTGGGCTATCGCTCGGCTGCCGGCAACGACTCGACCGCCGTGGTCTGGAGCAAGATGTGGAACCGCTACACGCCCGAGAGCGAGGCCGAATGGACGTATATCAACGCTACGCACGACAACATATACCTTTGTCCGCGGCTCGAGCACCTGAACCTGTTCGCCTACGACGGACGAGGACTGGTCGTGGGTGGCGGCTCGGAGGAAGGGCATGGCCATCGGGCTGCACTCGACGGCATGTACTTCAGCAACGACTACGGCATTACGTGGAAACGTGACTACGAACTGCATCTGCCCGCCGCAGCCCGCGGAGCTGCCGGCCCGGTAGCCGCAACCGTGGACGGAGACAACTATATATGGCTCATCGCAAGTAACCAGGTATGGCGAGGAAGACTGAATCGTTTGGGCTTCGCGCGGCAGTAATCCTGTGCGCCATGCTCGCCACCCCAGCCGTACAGGCACAGCAGGCGGACGTCGAATACAAGATGGAGGTGGGGGCCGCCGCCGGCACCTCATTCTATCTGGGCGACGCCAACAGCTCACCTTTCGCCCACATGGGCGCGATGGGGGGCGCGCTAATGCGATACATCTTCAATCCCCGCATGTGCATAAAGGGGAATCTGGCGATGGGACATATCGGCGGCACCAGCGAGGGACGCTTCATCCCCGAGAACGCCCTCAGCGAGACACCCGAAGGCGGCCTGCCAGTGGAGGTGAAATTCTCGCGCAACGTCTTGGACTTCGGCGCCCAGTTCGAGATGAACTTCTGGGGGTATGGCCGCGAAGGCGGATACAAGGAAAACAGTCCCATCACCCCCTATGCCTTGGCCGGCATGGGTGTCACCCTGGCCCTGGGAGGTGCCGGTACGGTAGGCGCCCTCTGCCTCCCCATCGGCGCAGGCGTGAAATACAAGGTGGCGCCCCGATGGAACGTCGGACTGGAATGGACCATGCGCTTCACTACCAGCGACGAACTCGACGTCAGCAAGGCCGAGAAGAGGCAGCTCTTCCAGCCATACGGCGTCAAGAGCGTGGGGCTGAAGAACAAGGACTGCTACTCGTTCACGATGATATACATCACCTACGACATCTGCCCGAAGTACAGGAAATGCAACAATTAACTGCAACGGGTCGCAAAAGAAATAAAACGAGACTATGGACTACGAACTAAATAAATCGCAAATCCCCGCCCACATTGCCATCATCATGGACGGCAACGGACGATGGGCCATGCAACGCGGACTGCCTCGGACCGCAGGACATGTGGAGGGAGTGGCCAACGTAAGGTACATCACGGAACTCTGTACGAACCTGGGCGTGAAGTTCCTCACGCTCTACACCTTCTCCACCGAGAACTGGAACAGGCCGCAGGACGAAGTGATGGCCATCATGGACCTTCTGGTGGACAACATGGACTTGGACCTCTTCATGCGTAACAACGTGAGGTTCCGCATGATCGGGGGCATCGATCGCCTCTCTCCCGCGGTACAGGCCTGCGTTCGGGAACTGGAAGAGAAGACGAAGAACAATTCGCGCATGACTGCGGTCATCGCACTCAACTACAGCAGCCGTTGGGAACTGACGCAGACCATGAAGGAGGCCGTACGTGAGGCTGCCGAGGGACGATTGCTCCCGGACGAAGTGACGGAGGAATACATCAGCAGCCACCTGCAGACCAAATTCATGCCCGATCCCGACCTGCTCATCCGTACCGGCGGCGAATTGCGCATCAGCAACTACCTCCTGTGGCAATGCGCATATAGCGAGTTTTACTTCTGCGACACGTATTGGCCCGACTTTCACGAAGAGGACCTCCATCGCGCCATTGCCACCTATCAGCAACGGCAGCGGCGATTCGGACTCACGGAAGCACAGGTGGAGAACACTAACACGACCGAAAACTGATTGACTGCAGAACGAAGTGAAAAGGACGTCACTAATATGCATAATGTGCCTCGGCTTGGCCCTGACCCTTTCGGGACAGAATATGCTGCACGAGGTGAATCCAAAGATTGACTACAGCCGGACGCCGAGATGGTTCACCATTGCTGCCATCAACGTGGAAGGAGTACAGAACTACGACGAGACTTTGCTCATCGGGCTGAGCGGACTGGCTGTGGGGCAACGGGTGGAAATCCCGGGCGAGGAAATCACAAATGCCATCAAGCGATATTGGCGAAACGGACTCTTCAGCAACGTGGCCATAAGCGCCGACAGCCTTGTGGGCGACTCGGCCTATCTGCGCATTCAGCTTGCACAACGTCCGCGGATATCCGAGATAAACTATAGCGGAGTGAAGAAGAACGAGCGCGACGACTTGCAGGAGAAACTCGGACTCGTCAAGGACAACCAGCTCACGCCGAACATGATAGACCGCGCCAAGATTCTCGGCAAACGCTATTTCGAGGGCAAGGGATACAAGAACGCCGAGCTGAACATCGTCCAACGCGACGATGCCGGCGCACCCGGAAAGGTCATCGTGGACGTGAATGTCAACAAGAAGGAAAAGGTGAAGATCGACCACATCTACATCTCCGGCAACCAGGCTCTTACCGAGAAGAAAATCAAGGGCTCGCTCTTCAACAACGGCGTGCTGAAGAAAATCCACGAACGCGGCACGATGGCCAGCTGGTTCCGCAGCAAGAAGTTTGTCGAGAGCAAATACAAGGAGGCAAAGGAAAACCTCTATGCAAAATACGGCGAACTGGGCTATCGCGACGCACTCATCGTCTCGGACAGCATCGGACAGGGCGACAAGGGCGGAGTGAACATCTACCTTCAGGTCGAGGAAGGGCAGAAGTACTACGTGAGGAATATCGAATGGGTGGGCAACACGATTTATCCTACCGACCTCCTCAGCCGCACCTTGCGCATGAAGAAGGGCGACGTCTATAACCAGAAGCTGATGGACGAACGGCTCAAGAGCGACGAGGACGCCGTCGGCAACCTTTATTACAACAACGGCTACGTCTTCTACGACCTCACCCCGACCGAGGTGAATATCGTGGGCGACTCGGTCGATCTCGAGATGCGCATTACCGAGGGAACGCAGGCTCACATCAGCCATGTGCGCATCAACGGCAACGACCGCGTCTACGAGAATGTCGTCCGTCGCGAACTGTACAACAAGCCCGGCGACCTCTTCTCGAAGGAGGCCTACGAGCGTTCCTATCGAGAGATTGCCTCCCTCGGACACTTCGACGAGAAGATCGACGCCAACGTGAAGCCCGACCCCACCAACGGTACCGTAGATATCATCTGGGGACTGGAGCCGAAGAGCAACGACCAGGTGGAGTTCTCCCTCGGATACGGACAGACCGGAGTGATCGGCAAGCTGGGACTGAAGTTCAGCAACTTCTGCATGGCCAATCTCTTCAATCGCGACGGACTGCGCCGAGGCGTGATGCCACAAGGAAATGGCGAGACGTTCAGCATCAGCGGACAGACCAACGGACGCTACTACCAGGCCTATAGCGTAAACTACATGAATCCTTGGTTCGGAGGCAAGCGGCCGAACACGTTGAGCATTAGCGCCTTCTTCAGCAAGCAGACCGACATCAGCGACAATTACTACAACCAAGCGTGGTACAACAACTACTACAGCAGCTACCTCTATGGCTACGGCACGAACGGCTACAATTACTACGACAACTACTACGACCCCGACAAGTTCGTCAAGATATTCGGACTCAGCCTGGGCTGGGGCAAGCGTCTGCGTTGGCCGGACGACTACTTCATGCTTGGTGCCGACATCAGCTATACGCGCTACATGCTCAAGGACTGGCGCTACTTCATCATCTCGAACGGCAACTGCAACAACATCAGCCTGAACGTCAACCTTTCCCGAAACAGTACGGACAACCCGATCTATCCGCGCCGAGGCTCGGACTTCGCGTTTAATGTGTCCGTAACGCCGCCCTACAGCCTCTTCGACAACAAGGACTACGCCCATCTGGCCACCGACTACAGCAGCAGCACGATAAAGGACGAGCTGCAGGAGAAGTATCGTTGGGTGGAGTACCACAAGTGGAAGTTCAAGAGCCGTACCTATACGGCCCTCTCGAGTGCCAACAAGTGCTTTGTGCTGATGACGCGCGTCGAGGCCGGCATACTGGGAGCCTACAACAAGCACAAGAAGTCGCCCTTCGAGACCTTCTATGTGGGAGGCGACGGCACTTCCGGCTACAGCAGCTCCTATGCTTCGGAGACCATCGGCATGCGTGGCTACGACAACGGCTCCCTCTCCGGAGGTACGTATAGCGGCTATGCCTACGACCGCTTTACCGTCGAGTTGCGCTATCCGTTCATGCTCAGCCCCTCGACAAACATCTACGGCCTTGTCTTCGCCGAGGGCGGTAATGCCTGGTCGAGCATCAAGAAGTTCAACCCCTTCGATATGAAGCGTTCGCTCGGAGCGGGAGTGCGCATCATGCTCCCCATGGTCGGACTGCTCGGCATCGACTGGGCCTACGGCTTCGATAGCGTCTATGGCAGCCGGACCTACGGCAAGAGCCACTTCCATTTCATCCTCGGGCAGGAGTTCTGACCAGACACATCATTTAGTTAATGTATAATTATAATTAAGGTATAATAAGATGAAAAAGTTTGTTCTATTATTGCTGGTGCTGGTAGCAGCCCATGCAAGTGCACAAAAGTTTGCGCTCGTCGATATGGAGTACATCCTGAAGAATGTGCCAGCCTACGAGCGTGCCAACGAGCAGCTCAACCAAGTGAGCAAGAAGTGGCAGGCCGAAGTGGAAGCCTTGACTACCGAGGCCCAGACGCTCTACAAGAACTATCAGTCTGAGGCCGTCTTCCTGAGCGAGGAGCAGAAGGCAAAACGCGAGGAGGCCATCGTGGCCAAGGAGAAAGAGGCTGCCGAACTGAAGAAGAAGTACTTCGGGCCCGAGGGAGAACTCTACAAGAAGCGTGAAAGCCTCATGGCGCCCATTCAGGACGAGATATACAACGCCGTGAAGGACATCTCGGACCAGAAGGGATACAGCCTCGTGCTCGACCGGGCCAGCGATGCCGGCATCATCTTTGCCAGCCCCAAGATCGACATCTCGAACGAGGTGCTCACCAAGCTCGGCTACAATTAACCCGACACTTAGTCACGTATAATACTAATCTTTAATACAAATAACAACGAAATGAAAAAGATTCTCATCGCCATCCTTATGATGGCACCCCTGGCATTGAATGCCCAGAACGCCCCGAAGTTTGCCCATTTTAACAGCGCCGACATCATTCCCAACATGAAGGAGTACACGAAGGCTCAGGAAGAGATTCAGGCCATGGCCAAGCAATACGAGGACGACCTGAAACTGATGCAGGACGAGTTCCAGAAGAAGCTCGACGAGTACCAGAAGGAGCAGGCCAACCTGCTGGACAACGTGCGCCAGCGTCGCGAGGCCGAACTTAACGATCTGCAGCAACGCATGCAGCAGTCCTATCAGGACAACAATCGCGCACTCGGTCAGGCTCAGGAGGAAAAGGTCGGCGCCATACAGCAACTCGTACTCGCAGCCGTAAAGAAGGTGGGCGAGGCCGGTGGATACGTCTATGTGGTGGACTCCAGTACGGGCGCCATTCCCTACATCAATCCGCAGCTTAGCGTGGACATTACCGACCAGATCAAGAAGGAAGTCGGCATCCAGTAGCCGCCTCCCCTTGTGTGGTAACCAGAAAATGAATGACAAGACATGATGAAACGACTGGTATTCCTTATCACCCTCTTGCTGCCGCTCTCGATCGTGGCGCAGGTGCAGTTCGGCTACCTCAACTATCACACGATACTGCAGGAAATGCCCGAATATGCTCAGGCACAGCAGGAATTGACCGCACTCCGAGCCAAGTATGAGGCCGAGTCGACGCGTACCGAAGAGGAGTTTCAGAAGAAGTTCGTGGACTTCTTGCAAGGACAGAAGGACTTCCCCCAAAGCATCATGCAGAAGCGGCAGGGCGAACTGCAGGCCTTGATGGACAATGGCGTACAGTTCCGCCTGCAGGCGCAGAAACTGATTGCTCAGGCCGAGAAGGACCTGCTGGCTGAGGTCGAGAAACGACTCAATCGCGCCATCCTCGAGGTAGGCGTCGAATATGGTTACGCCTGCATCCTGAACGTCGAGGAGAATTCGTGTCCGTACATCAATCCCGTAATGGGCGTCGATGTGTCGGACTTCGTGCGCATCAAGCTTGGACTCATCGAGCCGCCGACTCCCGAACCCGCAGCCCAGCCTGGCCCACAACCCGAGGCACAGCCCGCAGCCCAGCCGGAAGCACAACCTGCAGCCCAGCCCGAGTCGCAACCCGCGACACAACCGGAGCCACAGACTGCCACGCCGCCCAATGCTGCAGCCAGCTGACCTTCCCTCGGCACCCGGCCCCATCGGGGTGTTCGACTCCGGCTATGGGGGCCTGACGGTATGGCGTTGGATGCGCGACCTGATGCCCGACTACGACTATGTCTATCTGGGCGATAATGCGCGGGCACCCTATGGCAACCGCTCCTTCGAGCTTGTCTACGAGTTCACGCTTCAGGCCGTTCGACGGTTGTTCCAGATGGGCTGCCATCTGGTGATCCTGGCCTGCAATACCGCTTCGGCAAAGGCCCTGCGCACCATCCAGCAACACGACCTCCCGCAGATGGATGCCTCGCGACGGGTGCTGGGAGTCGTAAGGCCTACAGCCGAGTGTGTCGGCTACATCACGCGCTCGCGCCACGTGGGTATCGTCGCCACGACGGGCACCATCCGCAGCCGCACCTACGAGCTGGAGATCGCAAAGCTCTTTCCCGATATCGTCGTGACGGGAGAGGCCTGCCCCCTCTGGGCGCCCCTCGTCGAGAATGGCGAGGCCCAGAGCGACGGAGCCGACTATTTCGTGCGGCGGCATATCGAGTCGTTGCTGAATCGCGACCCCCAGATCGACTGCATCATCCTTGGCTGTACCCACTACCCCTTGCTGCTCGACAAGATACGGCGCTACACCCCGTCAGACATCCGGCTCCTGCCGCAAGGCGAGTATGTCGCACGTAGTCTCGAGTGTTACCTCAGCAGGCATCCCGAGATGCTACAGCAAGTCTCACGTAATGCCACGCGCCACTTCTACACCACCGAGCGTCCCGAGTTCTTCAACGAGAACGCGGCCATGTTCCTTGGCGAACCCGTCTCGGCCGAACACGTAGTCCTGAAATGAAGCCACGCCACCCCATCCTCGCTGCCCTTGCCGTCGTGCTCTTGCTCGTCGGCAGTTCTTCCTGTCGGGACGAGCGGTCGCGCCTGTCTGCCTCGGTAGGCTTGCCCAGCGAGCTCCTGCTGGTGGTGGACCCGCAGGTGTGGGGGAGCGACCTTTCCGACTCGCTCACCCAGCTTCTCAAGGGCGAGGTGCCCGGACTCATGCAGCAGGAGCCCTTCTTCCGGCTCACTCGCGTCCTCTCGCAACACTATACGCGCTCCTATTCCACGATGCATAGCAAGCTCTTCGTCCGCATCGACCCTCGGCTTCGCCGACCCATGCTTGGCGTCTCGCGCAACGTCGTGGCCCGTCCGCAGATCGAGGTCACCTTGGCTGCCCCGTCGCTCGATGCCTTGCGCGCGTATATATATAGTAAAGGTATGGATGCCCGCCAGCTGCTTGCCGATGCGCAGATCGAGATGCGTGCTGCCCGGCTTCGTCGCCACTTCAGTCCGCAGGCCGATGCCGCCTTGCGCGAGGTGCTGGGCTACTCCATCTGCGCCCCCCGCGAGATACAAGCCACGAAGAAGGCCGAACGCTTCCTTTGGGCTGGCAGCAATCGAAATGAGAAGGACCTCAACCTCGTCGTGTATGCCTACCCCTGGGACGGTTCCGACATCTGCACGCCCGAAACCTTCGTGGCCAAGCGCGACTCGGTCATGCAGCAGCACATCCCCGGCAGTACGGACGAGCAATGGATGCAGACCACTCGCATCGACGGCCGGCCGGTAGTCTTCTGCTCGCAACGGGCTATCGACGGTCGTCGGGTGCAGGAGGTGCGCGGACTTTGGGAAATGCGTCGCGGAGCCTTGGGCGGTCCCTTTGTCTCGCTCGTGACCATCGATACTACGGCCGCTCAGGTCGTCGTGGCCGAGGGATTCGTCTATTCACCCTCGACGGACAAGCGCGACCTCCTGCGTATGGTCGAAGCCTCGCTACGTACGCTTCGCAAATGCTAAACCTCACTCGCACAAATAGTTCGACATCACTCTCGCCTATGAAACTCCGACCCGTCCTCCTGCTGCTCCTCTTCCCGCTCTTCGCGGCCGCTCAGCCACGTTTCGTGCCCGATGTCGAGATAGTCAAGGTGGGCGAGGTAAAGTTTCAGACCCCCAAGCGCGTCACCTTCGGCTTCGCAAACAAGGGCGACGAGCCCCTGCAGATACGCTCCGTACAGCCTTCGTGCGGCTGTCTGGACGTCGTCTGGCCCTCCCAGCCGATAGCTGGCGGCGAGCGTGGCGAGATACAAGTCACGTACGACGCACGCATGATGGGCACGTTCTACAAGGACCTGCTCGTCGCCACCAACGCCTCGCCCGAGCCCGTCCGCCTGGCCTTGCAAGGATGCGTGGTGAGCGAGGTGAGGGACTATAGTGCGCAGTATCCCGTCGACCTCGGCAACGTGCGTCTCGACACGAATTATGTGGAGTTTGGCGATGTCAGCCTCGGCGAGCATCCATGTGCCGATCTGCATCTTGTCAACATGGAGAATACGGCCTTCCGTCCCGAGCTGATGCATCTGCCAGCCTACATCATCCCCCACTATATCCCCGAGACGATACCGGCCGGCCAGTCGGGCACGATCCGTCTCGAGCTAGCCAGCGACAAGCTCCCCGCCCTCGGTCTCCACCAGACGCGCATCTACCTGGCACGCTACCTTGGCGACAAGGTGGGCGAGGCCAACGAGATACAGCTCTCGGCCGTACTCCTGCCCGACTTCTCGTCGCTCACGCCCGAGGAACGTGCACAAGGTCCCCGCCTGGCGCTCCTGCCTGCCGAGGCCGACTCGTCGGGCGTGGCGCTCAGTCCTGTACGTAAAGGGCGCCAGTATGCGGAAGTCGATATCGAGAACCGGGGGGAGAGTGTGCTCGAGATACGTCAGGTGCAGGTGTTCAACGAGGCCCTCAGCATCTCGTTAGGCAACCGTACCGTCAAGCCCGGGCGTCGCACAAAGCTGAAGCTGACCCTCCATCCCGAAAAGTTCCGGCATACGAAGACCCGCCCTTGCGTCCTGCTGATCACGAACGACCCAGAACATACAAAGGAAACTATTTATATTATTGACCATTGAACAAGCCTCCTCTAAATCTCCTCCTAAAGGAAGATACTTCCCATCCCCTCAACATCCAAATCCCTTCCCTTTAGGGGAGGGCTGGGGAGAGGCTTTGAACCCTTGAACTCTTGAACCCTTGAACATTCTCTCTCCCATGGAGCATCCAGAAAACAATCCCGAATATGCCGGGCTGACGGTAAACAGCGGCGTGGCCCCGGTATCGAACATCAATCCCTACCTGAAGCGTGGCCGCTTCGTCCGCAAGCAACTCTCGGCATCCGACTACGTGGAAGGCATCCTAAACGGAAATGTCACCATACTCGGACAGGCCGTGACGCTCGTCGAGAGCACGATTCCCGCCCATCAGCAGGTGGCGCAGGAAGTCATCGAGAAATGTCTGCCCTATTCCGGCAAGAGCATCCGGGTGGGCATTAGCGGAGTGCCGCGTGCAGGCAAGAGCACCAGCATCGACGAGTTCGGCATCCACCTGCTCCGCGAGAAGGGCGGCAAGCTGGCCGTCCTTGCCATCGACCCCAGTAGCGAGCGCACGAAGGGCAGCATTCTGGGCGACAAGACGCGCATGGAGAAGCTCTCCGTCCATCCCGACTCCTTCATCCGCCCCAGCCCCTCGGCCGGCAGCCTGGGAGGTGTGGCCCGCAAGACGCGCGAGACCATCATCCTATGCGAGGCTGCAGGTTTCGACAAGATACTGGTCGAGACGGTAGGCGTGGGGCAGAGCGAGACGGCCTGCCACTCGATGGTCGACTTCTTCCTGCTCATCCAACTGGCCGGTACGGGCGACGAGCTGCAAGGCATAAAGCGCGGCATCATGGAGATGGCCGACGGCATAGTCATCAACAAGTGCGACGGCAACAATGTCGATAAGTGCCAGTTGGCAGCCACGCAGTTCCGCAACGCCCTCCACCTCTTCCCGATGCCCGAGAGCGGCTGGCTGCCGCAGGTGCTCACATACAGCGGCTTCTATGGCTACGGCATCCGCGAGATTTGGGAGATGGTATATCAATACGTCGATTTCGTGAAGGCCAACGGATACTTCGAGCATCGCCGCAACGAGCAGTCGAAATACTGGATGTACGAGAGCATCCGGGAACAGCTGCAAGGCAGCTTCTTCCACAACCCCACGATTGCCGACATGCTCGTCGCCGAGGAACGCGCCGTGCTGGCCGGGCAGCGCACATCCTTCGTGGCCGCCAAACAGCTCCTCGACGCCTACTTCGCCCTGCTGCGATGAGTGGCATCCGCCAATAAGAGTACGAACGCCCCAAAAAAGGAACGTGTTCCTAAGACGACAGGAACACGTTCCTTTTGGCTTTACAACATGTTCCTTTCGCTTTATGAACACGTTGCATTTTCCTGCATCTGCGGATCTAATCTACTTTTGACCATTGCCATAAACAGGTGCTACATGGTGACATCCTAATACCTCATCATCAATCATCACAGCAAATAAGGCTATGGGTAGTCCAACGATTGTCCAAAAGGTATGACTTCCTATGACTCTTCTCTTATGCTTTTTAAACATCTTTCGATTAATCGCGTCAATACGATTCGCTTCTGTATAATCGGGGAGTCCATCGGAACATATCCTTGTATAAATACTTTCTGATACCCAGTGAATATCGGCTCTGTTAATTAGGGGCTCAGTTGGAGTGCGGCGATAATCATTCACGTACTCGCTCGTGGGTGTCCATTCAAGGAATGATTTATGTACGTCCACAGATTTGACGTACACTCTATTTCTGCACGTTGCCCATGCAGCTAACGAATAATCGTAAGTGTAAGGAATGACAAATTCCACTACTTCTTGATTATCTTGGTATGGAGTCAATGCATATACCCCGATGTTAGGATTGAAAGCGGGCAGCCTATCTACATTTATGGGATGAAGATTTGATTCTTCAATTGTAAGGTTCCATTTTGAATACGGAGGTATAGTCATGGAAACACCTGCCTCATTCGTCTGAACGTTGTTAATGGCATCCTGCACATTGTTGAAGGTCGTACTTCTAGTTGAACGTACATCCTTGAACAATTGGGTTGCATAAGAATCATATAGAACATAGCACTTGGATTTGTCTATAATAAGGCTTTTGTTCGAGTTGTTGCTAAGTTCAAATGTTATAGTGCCATTGACGATTTTATACTTTACATCAAACCCACCATAATGGCAAACCATGTTTTTTTCCTCGATTTTCGCGCTATCGTCCATGTTTTGTACGCCAAACGAGAACACGTCCTCGATGATTGGATACTGCAACGTAGGCGCTGCGAGGTAGTAAGGTTCTGCACATGATGCTGATAGGATTCCTATCATTCCTACAAATAGGCACCTCTCCAGGTTGCGAAACTTTTTCATTTGCTCAAACATTATTAATTGGTTAGTACTATATTCCTTCGCTCGCACCGCGCTCACTTACGGGCATAAGAAAAGCGCAGACCCACCATACTCTGACACAGGTCTGCGACAACCTCAAATCCACTATGGAGAAGCCTACGCTTGTGGCGTATGCTCCATGTGGATTTGTTTTGCCCATTAAAACTCTTCTTCGAGGTCGCAGTTCGTGTCAGAGATTGAGCAAATGAAAGATGTGTGTCCCCACGGGAACACGATGCAAAGGTACAGAAAAAGATGAAACGAACAAAGAAATCATCCGTTTTTCTTTGCTATTTCGCAGCTTTACATTGGTGTAGATAAACCCGTAAATACATTTCCATGCATGGCGTTGTTTGATGGTGAGCCTTGACGCTACGCCTATTTCGCCCTGCTGCGCTGAGCGGCATCCACTATAGGAGCACGCTCTTACGCCAATAGGAGCACGCTCCCCTTGGCCTCGCCCATGAGGCGCTGCAAGTCGACCATCGCCTCGCGCACGAATCCCAGCGCGACTACGCGGCTTACGTGTTGCGACACTTCGAGCGTGCGTATCTCGCGTTCCACACATTCGCCGTATCTCCAGGGTGTCAGGAACGGCATAACACATTTTAAGTGATTTTTTCACGACTCCCAGATATGGCCGCAACAAGCATGAATTCGAGAAGCATCCTGGACTGACCACTGGCACTCACTACATCATTCCTTCTGAGCACGAAGGCACAGCCAAAATCCTTTTCAAGCAACTGGATTCGCTGGCTTACGATTACCTTACAAAGCATCCAGAGCAACCCTATGACTATGAATTCACTCAGACAGGCTTCACAGAGTCAAATAGTAGCCACATTTATGCAGGACTTCCCATCAATGTACATGGGAATATCCATAACGGAAGCGACGAGTTCTATCTTTGCTGCCATCGCGTAGAAGACGGTAATTACCACATTCTCACTCTCAATAGCAAAGGCGTGTACTGGGTTCCAGTAGACTGGGCAAGCCTGAAAAGCTACATCAATGGCGAGAAGGTATATATCAAGGGAATGGAGCCCAAGAAGGACAAGAAATAGCAGGCAAGCACAACTTTAGGTAATGAAATAGGGATTTTCCATAGATAGCTTGCCCAACGTGCGGAGTCGCTGTGAAGCGGTTCCGCATGATTCTTTTTTCGATGATGGATGGGTTATGCTCCGATGGTCTGTTCGATGTGGCGGCGGCATTCTTCCATGAGCCAGCGGGGGGTGCTGGTGGCGCCGCTGATGCCCACGCTGCGGCAGTCGGCAAGCCAGGCGAGGTCGATTTCGCGTGCCGACTCAATCATGTAGGAACGGGGGTTCACCTGCTGGCATTCCTTGAAGAGGACGCGCCCGTTGCTGCTCTTCTTGCCGCACACGAAGAGGACGACGTCGTGGCGCGCCGCAAACTGCCGCACGTGCGGGATCTGGTTGGCCACCTGACGGCAGATGGTGTCGTAGTACGTGAAGGAAGCCTCCGGACGGATGTGCTGCCGGATGTATTCGACGATGCGGCGGAAGCCGTCGAGCGGCTTGGTCGTCTGCGAGTAGAGGCAGATGTCGCGACCGAAGTCGAGCGTCTGCACCTCCTCGGGTGTCTCGATGACGATGGCCGTACCCTCGGTCTGACCCACCAGTCCCAGCACCTCGGCATGCCCCTTCTCGCCGAAGATGACGATCTGCTTGGCATGCGTGGGGTCGGAGTCGTACTGCTGCTTGATGCGCTTCTGCAGGTGGAGGACGACGGGGCACGTGGCGTCGATGATCTGTATGTTGTTGCGCGCGGCAGTCGTGTAGGTCGAGGGCGGCTCGCCATGCGCGCGCAGCAGGACCTTCGAGTCGCGGATGTGGGCCAGCTCGGCATGGTTGATGGTGCGCAGCCCCATCTGCTGCAGCCGGTCGCACTCCTGCCCGTTGTGGACGATGTCGCCCAGACAGTATAGCGTGCCCTCGACGGCAAGTTCCTCCTCGGCCTTGCCGATGGCGCGCGTCACGCCGAAGCAGAAGCCCGAGTCCTGGTCGATCTCGATGTTCATTCCTCGCCGGCGGCTTTACGGTATTGTGCCAGCAGCCAAAGCTTCTGCTCCTCGATGGTGAGGTGGCTGTTGTCGAGCACGATGGCGTCGGGAGCCTGACGCAGGGGGCTGATCTCGCGAGTGGAGTCGATACGGTCGCGCTCCTCCACGTTGTGCAGTATCTCGTCGTAGTTGCAGTCCTCGCCCTTGGCGCGCAGCTCGTCGTAGCGGCGCTGGGCGCGGATGGCGGCGCTGGCCGTCACGAAGACCTTCAGCTCGGCGTTGGGGAAGACGACGGTTCCGATGTCGCGTCCGTCCATGATGACGCCCTTGGCCTCGCCCATGCGGCGTTGCTGGTCGACCATCGCCTCGCGCACGAAGCCCAGGGCGGCCACCTGGCTGACGTGTTGCGAGACCTCGAGCGTGCGTATCTCGCGCTCCACGCATTCGCCGTTGAGATACGTGTCGGGACGTCCTGTCTCGGGGTTGAACGTGAAGGTGATGGCGATGTCGTCCATGTGGCTCCGAAGCCCCTCCTCGTCGATCTGCTCTCCGGATATCAGCCCGGCACGAAGGGCGTAGAGGGTGACGGCCCGGTACATGGCGCCCGTGTCGATATATACGTAGCCTATCTCGCGTGCGAGGTCCTTGGCCATGGTGCTCTTCCCGCAGGAGGAGTGCCCGTCGATGGCGATAGTGATTCGTTTCATTCTATTGTTTCTTTTTATTAATGGTATAGGCGAGGGAGAGGGAGAACGTAGGCGCGCTCAGGTGGTATTTGGCGTAGGCCAGCCCGACCTTGGTGTGCTTGAGCTGCAGTCCGGCGCCGAAGCTCAGTCCGGCAGCATGCGACGAACCGGCTGCTTTCATCTCGTAGGCCCGACGGAAGTTGTAGCCTGCGGCAAGGTAGAAGAGACGCGAGGGATGCAGGTCGACGCCGAGGCAGAGGTGGTTCATCAGCATGCGGCCGGAGCTCATCGAGCGTCCGTTGTGGTAGAAGTCGTTCTTCCGCCAGCGCGTCAGGTCGGCCATCGTGAGCGATATGGCTACGGGCGCGTGGGCAAGGCCCTTCGTGAAGCCCACCTCGAGGTCGAACGGCAGGCGCTCGTGGTGGTCGCCGAAGGCTTTCACCTGTCCGCCCAGATTGCGTGCTGCGGCCGAGAGCGAGAAGTCGTCCTCCTCGAGAAAGTAGTTCAGGCCGAGATCGACGGCCAAGGCGCACGAGGTGAACTCCCCATAGTGGGAGTAGATGAACTTGCCCGTGGCGCCGCCCACCCATCGGTCGCTGAGGGCGTAGCTGTACATGCCGCTCAGGCACATGTCGAGGGCATGCATGTCGCCCACCACCTCGCCCGTGGCAAGCGTCTCCTTCATCAAGCCGTAGCCGACGAACTGGGCATGGGCGCCCCACGTGCCACGCTCGCCCGCTATCTGCGTGTAGGCGGCGCTACCGGCCTTGCAGCCCTTCATGTACGACATGAAGTTGAGACCCATCGTGCGGTCGCTCACGCCGGAGAGTAGGGCAGGATTCTGAGCCGCAAGCGTGATGTCGTCCTCGATGAGCGAAATGTTCCGACCACCCAAGGCCGTGCTGTGGGACGAGACGGGAAGGTTCAGGAAGTTGAACACGCTCGTCGATTCCTGACCCGAGATGTGGGTCGGAAAGCCGACAAGGCAGACGGCACACACAGCCCCGAAAATGCACCTCGACGCTATGCCGACGAGGGTGCGACGGGCCGACCTGCGGAGCTCACTATGCCCCGAGGCGGAACAATCTGCCGAACCGGCTGGCGTGCGGGGCGCTTTTTGACTAAAAAATATCCTCTTTTCCATTTTTCAGCCTCAAAGGTAGTGCTTTTTGTGGCAAAAATGACGCTTTATCGTAACAAAAATCGGTAGAAGGCGAAAAAAAAGCCCTCCAGTAGTGCTTCATATTAAAAAAATGTGGTAAATTTGCCCCAAATAGTAAACGTCAAGAGCAAAAACAAGTAACATTTAGATATGAAAACTGAAAACATCGCAACCGAGGATTTGCGCAGCCAGAAGTCTACCAACATGCTGATAGGCTATGTGCTCGCGCTGGCCGCCATGTTTGCTGCATTCGAGTACACGCAGCGTGAGGTAAAGGTGGTCGAGACGGACAAGATCTACGATTTCAAGATGGAGGAGGACATGATTCCCATCACACAACAGCAGGAAGTAGTGGCTCCGCCACCAGCTGCAGCTCCGCAGGTAATGGAGTTCATCAACGAGGTGGAGGACGATACCGAACTGCCGGAGGAAGAGGTGGAGACGACCGAAGAGGTGAATCAGGCCATTACGTCCGTAGTTGGTACGGGTGCGCCGAGTGCCGTAGTGACCGGACCCGTCGGGCCTGTAGTCGAGGTGGACGACGATGACCGCATCTACGACATCGTCGAGGAGAACGCCCAGTTCCCCGGCGGCGACGAAGCCTGCCTCAAGTGGCTCTCCGAGCACATCAAGTATCCATCCATCTGTCAGGAACAAGGCGTCCAGGGACGCGTCATTGTCTCCTTCGTGGTGAACAAGGACGGATCCATCGTGGACGTGAACACCCTACGTTCGCCCGACAGCAACCTGACAAAGGAGGCCGAGCGCGTGGTGAGCATGATGCCGAAATGGAAGCCTGCACGACAGGGCAACAAGACCGTACGCTCGCGCTTCCAGCTCCCGGTACTCTTCCGTTTGAACTAAATCGCCTGACGGCCAGAACCATACATTCGAGGCTGCTCTCCGTAAGAAGGTGGGCAGCCTCGCAACATTTAACCGATATACATACACCTTTTTCGTACACACCTAAAATGTTTTCAAGTGACGAACTGCTGCAGCAAGTGAATGCCGCCCTCGAGGCACAAGCCAGTAGCCGCACCCCGCAAAGCCTCTACGCACCCATCCATTACGTACTCTCGATGGGTGGCAAACGCCTGCGACCCGTATTGCTCCTCATGGCCTACAACCTCTATCGCGACGAGGTGGCTCCTGCCATGCCTGCCGCCCTCGGCGTGGAGATCTACCACAACTTCACACTCATGCACGACGACCTGATGGATCGTGCCGAGTATCGTCGGGGAAAGCCTTGCGTCCACCATGTCTGGGGCGAAAATGCGGCCATACTGAGCGGGGACACCATGCCCTTGCTGGCTGCCCGTCATATCCTGTCGGCAGGAATGCCGGCACTCATGGACTGCTTCCTCGAAACGGCCATACAGATACAGGAGGGACAACAGTACGACATGGAGTTCGAAACTCGCAACGACGTCACGGAGGATGAGTACATCGCGATGATCCATCACAAGACGTCCGTCCTGCTGGCCTGCGCCCTCAAGCTCGGAGCCATTCAGGCAGGTGCTCCGACAGCCGACCAGGAGGCGCTCTACAGATTCGGCGAGCAGCTGGGACTTGCTTTCCAACTTCAGGACGACTATCTGGATGTCTATGGCGACTTTGCCACTTTCGGTAAGCGGCCGGGCGGCGACATCCTGTGTAACAAGAAGACTTACATGCTCATCAACGCCCTGTCGAAAGCCACACCGGCACAGCATGCCCGTCTGCAGCAATGGCTCGACGCCACCGACTACAATCCCGAGGAGAAGGTGCGTGCCGTGACCAACTTGTATAACGAGATTGGTGTGGCGGCTCTGGCACACGAGAAGATGAACGAATGCTATACCCTGGCCGAGCAGAGTCTGGCTCAGGTGGCGCTTCCCGACAGTCGCAAGGAGGTGCTCCTGCAGTATGCACGCAGTTTGATGAACCGTCAGTCCTGAACCCAGGCCGATTGCCCCATAGCAAAACCTTCGCCCACACATTTGTTTCCACACTCAATGACCGATACCCACAGCCATATCTACGGACCGGAGTTTGCCGAGGACATCGACGCAGTTGTTGCGCGTGCCAAGGCGGCTGGCGTGACGCGTATCCTGCTGCCGAACATCAATCGCAGCAGCATACGTCCGATGCTCGACCTCTGCAACGCTCATCCCGACTACCTCTATCCCATGATGGGCCTCCACCCCGAGGATGTCGCAGCCGACTATGTGGCCGTGCTCGACGAGATGGAAGCCTTGCTCCGGGCATCCGCACATCCTTATATCGCGGTGGGCGAGGTTGGACTCGATTTCTACTGGGACACCACGTTCCGCGAGGAACAGATGCGCGCGTTCCGACGTCAGGTGGAGTGGGCCTTGGCGTATCGCTTGCCCCTGGTGATTCATTGCCGCTCGGCCCATCGTGAAATGGTGGACATCCTGAATGAGTATCGCGACGAACCGCTCGCCGGTATCTTCCATTGCTTCGGCGGTACGTTGGAGGAGGCCGAGGAGCTGCTTGCTTTCCCGGGTTTCGTGCTCGGCATTGGTGGCCTCGTCACCTTCCGCAAGTCCACGTTGCCCGACGTCCTGTCTCACCTCCCATTAAACCGGATCGTTCTCGAAACAGATGCGCCCTATTTGGCCCCTACGCCTCACCGCGGACACCGAAATGAGAGTGCATATATCGTTCACGCGCGCGACGCGCTCGCGTATATATATAATGTAGCACCAGAGGAGGTCGAAAGATGCACAGATGACGCCGTTCTGCGCATTTTCCACCGCCTTCGGGCTTAATTCTTGCGGCGAATTGGAAAAAACATGCACTAACACGAAACTTTTTTGGCCAAAGTTATGGCATTCTGCGAAAAAAAAGGTATTTTTGTAACCGAAAAGTGCCAAGAGGCCTCCTTTTAGGGGATATTTAGACTGGAGAGATGCTCGAGTGGCTGAAGAGGCACGCCTGGAAAGCGTGTGACCGTCAAAAGCGGTTCGCGAGTTCGAATCTCGCTCTCTCCGCAAAAGAAAAGAAACAAAATCATAAACATTTAAACAAACAACACAATGAAAAAGTTATTTGCAATTATTGCAATGGTTGCTGCTTGCTCATTTGCTGCAACATCATCTGTAATGGCTCAGGAAGACGTAGCTGCTACTGAAGTAGTAGATAGTGCTGCTGTTGACTCTGCCGCTGTGGACACTGCTGCTGTGGAAGAAGCTGTCGAGGCTGCTCCCATCGTAGAGGAAGAGAACGAAGGTGTATTCAAGAACCTTAAGACAAAGTTTATTGAAGGTGGCGCAGGCTTCATGTCTCTCGTTGCCATCGCTCTCGTGCTGGGTCTCGCATTCTGTATTGAGCGCGTTGTTTACCTCACTCTCGCTCAAATCAACACCCGCAAGTTCATGAAGGAACTGGCTGACCTCGTAGCTAAGGGCAAGATTGCTGAAGCCATCGAGAAGTGCAAAGGCACACGTGGCCCCGTAGCACAAGTAAGCCGCAAAGCAATGGAATGTCTGGACAGCAATGACCGTAACGACATTGGCACTATCGAGCGCACCATCAACATGGAAGCAGAAGTTCAGGGCACATATCTCGAAGAGAACTGCTCTTGGATTACCCTGTTCATCGCAATGGCTCCGTCTCTTGGCTTCCTCGGAACTGTGATTGGTATGGTTATGGCATTCGACGACATCCAGCGCGCTGGTGATATCAGCCCGACAGTCGTTGCAGGCGGTATGAAGGTCGCCCTTATCACAACCATCTTCGGTATTATCGTTGCCCTGGTTCTGCAGGTATTCTACAACTACATCCTTTCCAAGGTTGAGGCACTGACCAGTAACATGGAAGAAGCCGCTCAGGAACTGCTCGTAATGTGCGTCAAGAGCGACAAGTGCAAGAAGTAATTATTAGGATTAAAGATTAAAGATTGAAGATTAAGAATCTTATTGTTTCTTAACTCTAAATTCTTAACTCTTAATTAATTAAGTAGAACTATGAAGATTGAGAAAATATCAAGTCGTGTGCTTATGTGCTGCGTCATCTTGATTGTAGTATGCTTTGCAGCATTTCTGCTCATCGGCTACAACAATCCTGTAGGCGACAACAATGAGCCTCTGCTTACCGATGTCATCATGTGGCTCATGTACCTGCTCATTTTGGTAACAGCAGGGCTCACAGTTTGGTCGGCAGTACGTGGCATACAGAACAGCAAAGGCAACGACCCTGCAGCCACCACAGGTGTGCCAGGCGGCAAGATTACACTATTCACAGCCGGACTGACCATTGCATCACTCGTCCTTGGCTGGATTATGGGAATCGGAGAGAAAGAGTTCACAGCCAGTGACGGCACCGTAACCAGTGCAGGCTGGGTAACCGTAGTCGATGTGTTCATGGTTAGCATGGGTGTGCTCCTCGTAGCTGCAGCCATCGCAGTTGCCGTAAGCATGACCGGCATTGTAACTAAGAACGCAAGTAAGTAAAACCGACCTAAAAAAGAGAAAGATATGGCAAAGAAGAAAAAGAAGATGCCAGGCTTGAACACGAGTTCAACAGCCGATATCTCTTTCATGTTGCTCATCTTCT
>JAILBW010000148.1 GCA_024680695.1 Bacteroidaceae bacterium | reverse complement strand
GTCCGGCGGCTTGCTTGCTGTTGTCCGGCTTTGTGCGTCGGGAAGTGCGATTCCGGCCTCCCTCTGCCTTCGGACTACGGCTCTCGCTTCGACGTTTTTCGCTTCGTCGGCGACGGCCCGAGCGACGGCCGCGCTTCTCCGACTTGGCGCTATATTCGGGTCCCTCCCCCACCTCCTCGGGCAACGGGCACTTCTCGATTTCCCTCTCAAGGAAATGCTCGATCTGGCGGAAGTACGGTTGGTCCTTCTCGCTCACCAGCGTGATGGCGCGGCCACCCTTGCCGGCGCGAGCCGTACGGCCAATGCGGTGGACATAATCTTCCTCGTCGCGAGGTACGTCGAAGTTAATGACAATCTGGATGTCGTCGATGTCGATGCCGCGCGCCACAATGTCTGTGGCTACAAGGATGTCGATGTGGTTGCTGCGGAACTGATGCATCACCTCGTCGCGCTCGCTCTGTGCCAGATCGCTGTGCATGGCGCGGGTGTTGAAGCCGGCACGGGAGAGGGAGATGGCCAAGTCCTTCGTCGTCACCTTGGCTCCCGTGAAGATGATTACGCGCTCGGGCTTCTCGTCGCGGAAAAGGCTCTTGATGATGTTCAGCTTCTGCGCCTCGTAGCAGATGTAGGCGCTTTGATGAATGTTGTCGGCAGGCTTGCTTACCGCCAGCTTCACCTCGATCGGGTTGCGCAGAATCGTGCGAGCCAGCTCCAGGATTTTGTCGGGCATCGTGGCGCTGAACATAATGGTCTGCCGCTCCTTAGGCAGGTAGCTGGCAATCTGGAGGATGTCGTCGCTGAATCCCATGTCGAGCATGCGGTCGGCCTCATCGAGAATGAAGAAGGAGACGCGGCTCAGATCCACATTGCCCAAGCTCAGATGGCTGATGAGTCGGCCGGGAGTGGCAATCAGGATATCGGCACCGCGCTGCATGCCGCGCTTCTCCTGTTCGTATCGGATGCCGTCGTTCCCACCATAGACCGCCACGCTGCTCACTCCGTCGAGGTAGTACGAGAAGCCCTGCATCGCCTGGTCGATTTGCTGGGCAAGCTCGCGTGTGGGCAACATCACGATGCAGTTCACAGCATCCTTTGGAAAACCGCCATCCTGCAAGCGACTCAATACGGGAAGCAGATAGGCCGCCGTCTTGCCTGTCCCCGTCTGTGCGATTCCCATCACGTCGCGCCCCTCCAGAATGGGAGGGATTGCATGTTCCTGAATAGGCGTCGTCTCGGTAAAGTTCATGTCGTCCAGCGCGTCGAGCACCAGGTCGTTGAGGTCTAAGTCGTAGAAATCCACTTTATTTTCAATTCGTAGTTCTTAATTCATAATGCATAATCGGAGGCACTCCCAGCCTTTCTTCCGTTTCATCTTGGCGCCTTTTTATATAGGTACCAGGCGATAAAGAAGAATAGGATGTTGGGCATCCATGCTGCGAGCGCCGGATGCAGGTTGGCCTGAATGCTGAAGGTAGCCGAGATGGTCTGCAGCAGTATATATATGGCACTGAGGGCGATGCCGAGACCCAGCGCCATACCCATTCCACCCTTGCGCTTACGTGAAGACAAAGCCATGCCGATGGTTGAGAGAATGAACGCGGCGAAGGGCGAAGCATAGCGTTTGTAGTACTCCACCTCGAACACCTTCAGGTTGGCACTGCCGCGCAAGCGCTGCTTGTCAATGTATTCGCGCAGTTCTCGGTTGGTCATCGTCTCCTGCTGGTTGCGAGTGAAAAGGAAGTCCTGAGGCTCCATCATGATTATCGTGTCGATGGAGGTGTAGTTGGATATCCGTTCGCGCATTCCACGCATATCACGAATCGTTACGTCCTTCAACACCCACTTGTAGCGCACATCGCTCAGAGTGTCGTAGACGGCGGCACGGGCCGTAAGGTGGGAGACGAGTTTCTTGTTCTCGAACTGATCGAGCGAAAACTGCACACCGGTGCGCGAGAGGCCGTTGAAGTGCCCCATGAAGGCAATGACTCCCGTATCGACCTGCAACTGCACATTGTCGGCATACGTCTTGTTCTTGTTCCTATGCTTGTACTGATTCTCGAAGGCCAGTCGCTTGACACTGCCTTTCGGGATGACTTCCGACCCGAGGTAGAACGACAAGCAGGCTATCAGGGCGGCGCTGATCATGTAGGGGCGCATGAGTCGTCGGAAACTGAGTCCGGCACTAATCATGGCAATGATTTCGCTGCCGTCGGCCAGCTTGCTCGTGAAGAATATCACGCTGAGGAAGACGAACAGAGCGCTGAAAAGGCTGGCATAGTATGGGATGAAGTTCAGGTAGTACTGGAAGATGATGGCGCTTATCGGGGCATGGTTCGTGGTGAAGCGATCGACATTCTCATTGTAGTCGAACACCACAGCAATGGTGATAATGAGGATGATGGAGAAGAAGTACGTCCCCAGAAACTTCGCAATGAGATAGCGATCGATGCGCGTCAAGAATCTGATCTTCATGTGTCGGGTCGTCCTTTCTCTCTCATAATCTTTCGGTCACTTGCACAACCATCTGTCGCTTCCAAGTCGAAAAATCGCCGGCGATGATGTGCTGTCGTGCCTCACCCACAAGCCACAGATAGAAGGCCAGGTTGTGAATAGAGGCAATCTCGAGCGCCAACAGTTCCTGCGCCTTGAAGAGATGATGCAGATAGGCTTTGCTGTAGAAATGATCCACCGAAGCCGTGCCTTGCGGATCGATGGGAGAAAAGTCGCACTCCCACTTCTTGTTACGCATGTTCATGATGCCTTGGCTCGTGAAGAGCATGGCATTGCGTCCGTTTCGGGTAGGCATCACACAGTCGAACATGTCCACTCCACGCTCGATGCCCTCGAGCAGGTTGGCAGGTGTGCCCACTCCCATCAGGTAGCGCGGCTTGTCCTTCGGCAGGATGGCATTGACCACCTCAATCATTTCGTACATCACCTCGACGGGTTCGCCTACAGCCAGTCCGCCTATCGCATTGCCGTCGGCACCTTTGCTGGCCACGAACTCGGCACTCTCGATGCGCAGGTCCTTGTAGGTACAGCCCTGCACGATGGGGAATAGGCTCTGCGGGTATCCGTAGAGAGGCTCCGTCTCACGAAAGCGTGCGATGCAGCGGTCGAGCCAACGATGGGTGAGGCCCAGACTCTTGCGGGCATAGGCGTAGTCACTCGTGCCGGGCGGACATTCGTCGAGAGCCATGATGATGTCCGCACCGATACTGCGCTCGATATCCATCACCCGCTCGGGAGTGAAGGTATGCCTGCTGCCGTCAATATGGCTCTGGAAGGTGCAACCCTCCTCGGTAAGCTTCCGAATGCCTGTAAGGGAGAATACTTGGAAGCCGCCGCTGTCGGTCAGAATCGGGCCGTCCCAGGCGTTGAACTTGTGAAGTCCGCCTGCCTGTTCCAGCACGCCGGTGCCAGGACGCAGGTAGAGATGGTATGTGTTGCCAAGGATTATCTGAGCATGCACCTCCTCATGCAGGTCGCGCACACTGACACCCTTCACCGACCCTACCGTGCCTACTGGCATGAAGATGGGAGTGAGGATGTCACCATGCGCCGTCGTGATTCGTCCGGCACGGGCCGCAGTCTGCGTATCGGTCTGTTGCAGTTCGAACGTCATTGCTTCGCCTTTTCGTCTTTGTCGTCGGTGAACACAAACTGTATCGCATCCGACACCTTCTCGTCGGTCAGGGCGATGTTCCACACATCGTGTATCGTATTGACATAGTGGAAGTCAAGTCCCTTTACGTATAGTGCAGGAATCTCCTCGATATCCTTCCGGTTTTCCTCGCAGATGACGATGTCCGTAATGCCTGCACGCTTTGCCGCCAGTATTTTCTCTTTGATTCCCCCGACCGGGAGCACTTTCCCTCGCAAGGTAATCTCTCCCGTCATGGCCAGGTTCTTTTTCACCTTGCGTTGAGTGAGTGCGCTGGCGATGCTGGTAGCCATAGTGATTCCCGCGCTCGGCCCATCCTTGGGCACAGCCCCCTCGGGCACATGGACATGGATACTGTAGTTCTCAAAGACGCGCATATCGAGTCCCAGGACATCGGCATGAGCCTTAATGTACTCGAGAGCCAGCATGGCACTCTCCTTCATTACGTCGCCCAGATTGCCTGTGAGAGTGAGTTTCCCTGCCTTGCCACGACTGAGGCTGGTCTCAATAAAGAGTATCTCACCGCCCACGCTGGTCCATGCCAGTCCTGTAACCACTCCGGCAAAGTCGTTACCTTGATATTTGTCGCGGCTATAGACAGGCTTACCGAGATATTTCCCGACCATCTCCGGAGTAATTGTCGTGACTTCCGTCTCCTCGTCGCGCGCGATAGTGAGAGCCACCTTGCGCAACAGTTTGTCGATTTGCTTCTCGAGGCCTCGCACGCCGCTCTCGCGGGTATAGCGTTCGATGATGTACTCCAGCGCGCTACGGCTCAACTTGATGTCCTTGCGGCTGCCCAATCCGTTCTCCTCCTTCTTCTTCGGCACGAGGTGACGATGGGCTATCTCGATTTTCTCTTCGGTGATGTATCCGCTCACTTCGATGAGTTCCATGCGGTCGAGCAACGGACGGGGAATGTTGTTGATATCGTTGGCCGTTGCGATGAACATCACCCGGCTCAGGTCATAGTCGATGTCGAGGTAGTTGTCGTGGAAAGCGCTGTTCTGTTCTGGGTCGAGCACCTCGAGCATGGCCGATGATGGGTCGCCGTTGATATTGTTCTGCGAAATTTTGTCTATCTCGTCGAGGATATAGACGGGGTTGCTGCTGCCTGCCTTCTGGATGCCCTTAATGATGCGTCCGGGCATGGCACCGACATAGGTTCTCCGGTGTCCGCGTATCTCGCTCTCGTCGTGTACTCCGCCCAGGCTTATCCTCACGTATTTACGCTTCAGTGCCGCCGCGATGCTGCGTCCGAGGCTGGTCTTTCCCACGCCCGGAGGACCATATAGGCAGAGGATGGGACTCTTCTGGTCGTTACGCAACTTGAGCACAGCCAGATGTTCAAGGATGCGTTCCTTGACGTGTTCCATGCCATAGTGGTCCTTGTTCAGCACCTTCTCTGCACTCTTGATGGTCAGTTTTCCCGTGCCCTCGGTACAATAGTCCCAAGGCAGTCCGACTAGCGTCTGCAGGTAGTTCAGCTGCACATTGTAGTCGGGGCTCTGAGGGTTGATGCGCGAGAGTTTTCCCAGTTCCTTTGAAAACGTCTCCCCCACCTTCTCGCTCCATTGCTTGTTCTCGGCCTGAGCACGCAGCTGGGCAATCTCCTCCGACTTGGCAGTCGCCTCGTCGTGCCCTCCAAGTTCGGCCTGCAGGTTATGTATCTCCTGATTGATGAAGTATTCACGCTGCTGCTGGTCGAGGTCCGACTGGGTCTTGCGCTCGACGTTCAGCTTGAGGCGTGCCAGCTGGATAATGTTGTTGGCCAGCACCAGCAAACGCTGGGCACGCTGAATCTCCCGACGCAGCTGCAGGAGTTCCTTCTTGCTGTGCACATCAATGGGCAGATTGCAGCACACCAGATTGAGCATGAAGGTCGAGGGAGGCATCCCGTCGATGAAGTGAATCACCTCCTGCGGGAAGTTGTTCGTCATCCGACCGAACTCAACCACACGCTCCTTGATGAGAGCCAGCATTGTCTCGTATTCCGTACGTTCATCGTCGGTAGGCTCGATATCCGTCTGTGCCTCTACGTCGCCCTCGAATCCGTTCCGTCCCTTGGTGAGGTTCAGCAGTCGGGCGCTGTTCATCGTCTGCAGCAGTACGTTGGTCGAACCGTCGGGCATCTCGATGGTATGCAGCACCTTGGCCACGACTCCGATGTGCATCATGTCCTCGTAGCCAGGTTCCTCGATCTCAGGTTCCATCTGGCAGAAGACACCCAGCAAGCAGTTCTTGCGCTCGGCATACTTCACCGTCTTAAACGAACTGCGACGACCGACGGAGATAGGATTGATGGTCCCTGGGAACAATACACTGTCGCGCAGAGGAAGAATCAGCATGTGACCTTCCTCATGGGAATGCATCAGGCGATTGACGTCTCCGGCCACGTCGGCAACAAAGGAAAAAGAGGCGGCATTCTTGCTCATATATGATATATCCATGCGTACATTATTATGAAACGGCTGCAAAAGTACAAAAAAAATGGCAATTTTACGGTGTCGTCTTGCTTAAATTGTGTAATTTTGCGTTAAAAATCAATAAAGGTGGAGTCTGATTGAATAGCTTTGAACTATGCGAACGCTGTTTTTGGACGGAAGCGGCCTCAAGGCCTAATAGGCGTAGCAAGCTATGGTTCAGACTTTTGAGGCAGTAAGAGTCAAGAAAGGCTGCGTTCAAATTGCCGGGTCGCAACAAGAGGCAACAACGGCAAGGCTTTGGAGTCGAAGGCTTCGAGTAAACAAGAAGAAAGCCATGCTTGCATGAACTTTCCTGAGCGAAAGCAGGCTCGGAAGAATTCCAGAGATGACTCAGAGAGACAAGCTTGCTGCCGTCCGGCTTCCCGCTTGCTGTCGCAAGAGCGTCTGCTTGCTGTTGTCCGGCTTCCCGCTTGCTGTCGCAAGAGCGTCTGCTTGCTGTCGTCCGGCTTCCTGCATCGACGAAGATTATCCACCTGATTATTCGAACTATTAAAATACACCTAAAGGAATGTCTGCACCCTACTTTCGCTTTCAGCAATTCATTGTTCGCCACGACCGTTCTTCGATGCGTGTGGGCACCGATGGGGTGTTGCTCGGTGCCTGGGCCAAGCTCGACGGAGCCTTGCGCATCCTCGACATCGGCACCGGCTGTGGGCTTATCGCGCTCATGGCTGCCCAGCGGGCTACGGAAGCACAGATTACGGCGGTCGAGATTGACCACGAATCGGCTATGCAAGCCTCAGAAAATGTGGCTGATAGCCCCTTTGCCGACCGCATCAGCATCGTCGAGCAGGACATTCGTCTGTTGCCGGGTAATGCAGTCTTCGACCATGTTCTCTGCAATCCACCCTACCACCTCGAGACTACACTTCCTCCAAGCGTCACCCGCATGCGAGCCCGACATACCGAAGCACTGAGTTTCGAATCACTCATCGGCTGCGCAAAACGCCTGCTCGTGCCCGGCGGACTATTCTCCGTCGTACTGCCGGCAAGTGCGACCGATGGCTTCGTGGGACTCTCGCTCGTCTCGGGCCTGAGGCTTCAACGACGCTGCGATGTCCTGACCGTGCCGCATCGACCTCCCAAACGCATTCTGCTCACCTTGCAGCACCCAAGAGCCGAGGGTAACGAAGCATCGGACAATTCACTCCTGCACGAAACGCTCATACTCCAAGATGCACAGGGCGGGCGCAGCGAGGAATACCAACGTCTCACCCGTGATTTCTACCTTTAAGTCAGTTGGTTAATACCGTATTACGCTCCTATAGCCTTTCTCTGCCGATAAAGCTGGTAAGAGTTGTACACATTGTGCCAAATGCTGTAGAATCCGCCAGCCAACGAAGTGATGGGAGACAAAAAGGTGTAGCCCAGCCAGATGATGAAAACCGTGTTCTTCTGTCCGCAAGCCTGTGTGGCACTCACCGTGTCCCCCTCCATGCCTCCAAGCCGACGCCCGAGTGCAAACTGAATGGCACAGGCCACAAGCGAGACAAGCGCCAGGCCAAGCATGTTGCTCACGGCGGTGTGGCTGTGAACGATACTGCGGGTAGTCACTGCAATGGCCAGCGAGAGGGACACCGTCCAGAGGTAAAAGGGCAAGTCGCGCAACGCTGCCAAGGCCTCTACCCAAGAGGGTTTGCATCGACGCAGGAAGAGCGAGAGCAGCATGGGCACGACGAGCATAGGGAAAGTGTGACCGGCAATACGCAACAAATCGACGGCAAAACTGGCACCAGTCTCGGGATGTATCCAAGGGAGGAGGGCTGGCAGAAGCAATGCGACAAGCGTATTGATGAGGATGGTATAGGTGGTCACCGAAGCCACATCACCTCCCAGCCGGCGCGTAACCACAGCTGCTGCAGTAGCCGTCGGGCAAACAAGACACAGCATTGCCCCCTCGAGAATGACATGCCACCGAGCCGGAGGCATCACACAGAGCGGCAAAGCGATAAGCAGAGTGGCCGCACACTGCAGGAGAAGCATGGCAATATGCCAACGTCGCAGACGGAAATCGGAGGGACTCACACGGCAAAACGTCAGGAAGAGCATCAAGAAGATGAGCAAGGGCTGCACGACAGAGACGCCTGCCGACATTGCCGACTTGTAAGGGGCGAGTGCCTCGATATGAGAGAGTGTCAGGTAGACCGCAGCACCCGATGTCATGCCCAGTGGCAGTGTCCAATTCTTCAGAAAACGGATAAATTGCATCCCTCAAACGCTTTTTCGGGCACAAAATTACGCAATTCGCCCGATATGGACACTTTTTTCCTCGCGAAATTTCGTCATTTGAAAGGAAATGCGTACCTTTGCGGCGCTTTTTGAGAAACTTAAGTATTTTTACCATTTTTCTTCTATATGAATTTGTATATTCGTTTTTTCCAGAACGAGACCATCGTAAAGTCCGTCGAGGAAGCGTGTGACTATCTGAGAGGCATTCCCGACATCACGGTCGATGAGATTCTGGAGAATGATCTGCGCCGATTTATGGCCGACCCGGCAAGGTATCCCAAGCGCTACAAGGTAAAAGGCAAGTCATATTTTATCGTTATCAAGACACCATTGGAGACCATCGAGCAATTCCAGGCAGAGGGCGAAGCAAAGCGTCAGGAGCAGGAAATGCGTCAGGCCGAACGCAGGGAGAAACGGGACTTGCTCACACGCCCATGCGTAGGATGGTACGACGCGAGCATGAATTTCAAGCGGGTAGTCACTATTCCGTCCACACAGAAATTTGCCTACTGCGACACGATATTCAAGGCTCGACTCAAGGCCGCCAGCGTGCAAGACTGCTACTCCCGTGTCATCGACCATCTGCGCACCCGTGCCGACGTAGATCCTCGTTCTCAGTTCCCCAGCATCAAGGGTCCCAACTTCGAGTGCCGCTTCCTCGGAGCTGAGATTTGAAGCTCTGTCTGACAATCATCAAATTGAAGTTTCGTTTGAGTTCAATTTCTTAGGTTGTAAGGTTATGAGGTGAAATATGTTTCTTCCATCAATATGGATGCTATTATCACCTGAAAGCAAAGCGACCTAATCACCTGCCACCTAAACGGAACCGCAGCTTGCGAAAGTTGAGTAATTTGCTGAGGTTCATAAGGCTTAAATGGTAGTTTGCTCCAAAACTGACGAAGGGCAGACAAAAATCGATTTCAGAACTCACCTTAAGCAAACGGAATACCGAAACGGACTTTTTCATCGGGAAACCGATGGAAAGCCGTCTTTTTTCTTGTAAATAACAAGGAAAAGATGTATCTTTGCCGTGATTTTACATTTTTTAAGACACTTCCTCACACAATGAAGCATATACGCAACTTCTGCATTATCGCCCACATCGACCACGGGAAGAGTACTCTGGCCGACCGTCTCCTTGAAATGACACACACCATTCAGGTGACCGAAGGCCAGATGCTGGACGACATGGACCTGGAGCGCGAGCGTGGCATCACCATCAAGAGTCACGCCATACAGATGGAGTACACCTATCAAGGAGAACGCTACACCCTGAATCTCATCGACACTCCGGGACACGTGGATTTCAGCTACGAAGTGAGCCGCAGCATTGCCGCATGCGAGGGCGCGCTGCTTGTCGTGGATGCCACGCAAGGCGTTCAGGCACAGACCATCAGCAACCTCTACATGGCCATCGACCACGACCTGGAGATAATTCCCGTGGTGAACAAGTGCGACATGCCCAACGCCATGCCCGAGGAGGTCGAGGACGAGATTGTGGACCTCCTGGGATGCCGACGCGAGGAAATCATCCGAGCCAGCGCACGCACCGGCGAGGGGGTCGAGGAAATCCTGCGGGCAGTAGTCGAACGCATCCCCGCCCCAAAGGGTGACGAGGCAGCCCCCCTCCAGGCACTCATCTTCGACTCCGTCTTCAACTCCTTCCGCGGCATCATCGCCTACTTCAAGATAGTGAACGGCACGATAAAGACAGGCGATCAGGTATATTTCATCAACACCGGCAAGGAATACAAGGCCGACGAGATTGGTGTGCTGAAGATGGACATGGTGCCCCGCACCGAGCTCCGATGCGGCGATGTCGGCTACATAGTCTCGGGCATCAAGACGGCCACTGAAGTCAAGGTTGGAGACACCATCACCCACGTGGCAAGACCCTGCGACGCGGCAATATCGGGATTCGAGGAGGTGAAGCCAATGGTCTTTGCCGGCGTATATCCCATCGAGACGGAGGACTTCGAGAACCTGCGAGCCAGCCTTGAGAAACTGCAACTCAACGACGCATCGCTCACCTTCCAGCCCGAGAGTTCTGTAGCACTCGGCTTTGGCTTCCGCTGCGGCTTCCTCGGACTGCTCCACATGGAAATCATTCAGGAACGACTCGACCGGGAATTCAACATGGACGTCATCACCACCGTCCCCAACGTCTCATACCGCATCTACGACAAGCACGGAGAGATGCGCGAGGTACACAATCCCAGCGGAATGCCCGACCCCACCCTCATCGAGCGCATCGAGGAACCACACATCCACGCCTCCGTCATTACCACATCCAACTACATCGGCCCCATCATGACACTCTGTCTGGGCAAGCGTGGTGAGCTGCTCAAGCAGGAATTCATCAGCGGCAATCGTGTCGAGCTCCACTATGCCATGCCGTTGGGCGAAATTGTCATCGACTTCTACGACAAGCTGAAGAGCA
>JAILBW010000118.1 GCA_024680695.1 Bacteroidaceae bacterium | reverse complement strand
CCGCGTTATGAGGAGTAACACGAAGAATCTGCCCAAGGGTCTGTATATCATCGATGGAGAGAAAGTCGTCATAAGATGAGAGAGGCTTGGGCAGAAAAATCTTTGAAGGTAGTCCGGCCCAGATATCGACTCAAAAAGGCGCATAAATGAAATAAAAGTTATACCTTTGTAGCTGCAAAGGTATAACTTTTATTATATGGGTAGAAACACTCTATAACTTCACGAATATGAAGAAGAGAATCAGTCTGTTGCTTGCCCTGTTTTGGATCGCAGGACAAGTATCTGCCCAAGAGACATGGGCTCCGCTGCCTGACGAGAGTCAGGTGGACATCTGCATCTATGGCGCCACCTCGGCTGGCATCACTGCGGCCATCGAGACGCGCCGCCAGGGACACAGCGTCCTGCTCGTAGAGCCTGGTCCACGCATCGGTGGGCTCACCGCCGGCGGACTGGGTATGACAGACATTGGCAAGGTGGAAATTATTCAAGGACTTGCTCTCAACTTCTACCGTCGCGTGGGACAGGTCTATGGCTCCTCGAAGCCTGCCTTCCTCTTCGAGCCCAAGGTGGCTCTCGCCGTCTATCGCGATATGCTCAGCGAAGCCGGTATCGAGGTCTACATGCAGCGGCGCATCCGCAGCGTCAGGAAACAGGGCAACGACATAGAGAGCATCCTCCTCGAGAGAGCCTCGAAGCGCGTCGGACAGAAACGGGTGCGCATCCGTGCCATGGTGTTCATCGACTGCTCCTACGAGGGCGACCTCATGGCTCGCTCGGGAGTAACCTACACCGTGGGACGCGAGGGAGACAAGGCCTATGGCGAGGAATTCAACGGACTCCACGTGAGGGAGTATCATCAGTTTCCCGACGGCGTGGATCCCTATAGGGAAAAGGGCAATCCCCGCAGCGGACTCCTCTGGGGCATCCTGTCGGGGGAGATGGGGACGAAAGGACAGGCCGACCGCCGCGTACAGGCCTACAACTTCCGGCTGGCTCTGACCGACGATCCCGCCAACCGCCTGCCCATCACACGCCCCGAACGCTACGACTCCACACACTACGAACTCTTGCTGCGATGGAAGGAGGTGGAACCTTGGGCGAGGGGCGTAAACGACTGCTTTATTTGGAGCCTCATGCCAAACCACAAGACCGACGTGAACAATCGCGGTGCATTCTCCACCGACATGATCGGCGAGAACTGGGACTATCCCGAGGCCAGTTACCGCCAGCGCGAGCGCATCCGTCAGCGACACATAGATTACACGCTGGGACTGCTTTATTTCCTCTCCTTCGATGCGCGAGTGCCCGATAGTGTACGTCGGGAGATGCAGCGGTGGGGATGGCCTCGCGACGAATATGAGGAACACAACCACATGACGCCACAACTCTACGTGCGCGAGGCGCGCCGAATGGTGGGACGCTACGTCATGACGCAGGCCAACTGCCAGCAGAAGACCACCGTCGAGGATGTGATCGGCTGGGCTGCCTACACGATGGACTCCCACAACACAGGCCGCTACGTGGTGAACGGCATGGTGAAGAACGAGGGCGACGTAGAGATTGGCATTCCAGGTAAGTATCCCATCTCGTACCGCAGCCTGACGCCCCAAGAGTCCGAGGCCCGCAACCTGCTGGTGCCCGTCTGTCTCTCCGCCTCCCACATCGCATACGGATCCATCCGCATGGAGCCCGTCTTCATGGTGCTTGGCCAGACGTCTGCCCTTGCCGCCTGTCAGGCCATCGAACGCCACGACGGGTGCGTACAGCGGGTTGAAACCAAACAGGTCATGGAGCGGCTAAGGGAATGAAGGGTGCTTGAATGTCCGGCGAGTTCGATATCATGGTGGATGGCAATAGTCAGGATGTGCAGACAAAACGTATCACGGTGAACTGATAGATCCTTCCCCCTCCTCGCTCATATAGGGAGGGGGGAAGGATTGCTAAAAGGGCATATAATCCACCTTGGCCTTCTTCACCATATCTGCGATTCGTGGAGATAGAATATTGTAATTCGGCTCTACATCAGTAAATGCATTCCTGCCAATATGCTGAACGGTGTTAGGAATATAAATGGTTCATCCGACAAATGCGTAGTTTGTCTTCAAAAAATGATCAATAAGAAAGATAGCTAAGATTTTATTGCTACTTTTGGTTACCCCTAAACTGTAACGCACTATCCGAAAACCTTTACCTTTCCCCTACAAGGCCCTCCAGCGCCTGACGATGCTCCTCGATAGCCTGACGGCAGAAGTCTTGGGAGATGAAACGTAGAGTCGGTCGAGGATAGGCTGCATTCGGAAATGTCAAATGAAAAAATTTTCGTTTTTCTTTGTCATTTCGCTCATTTGCACTATCTCTGACCTTCGGTCGAGGATTCTTCGCACTAAAGGCGAAGCGCCACTTCTTCGAAGGTGTCGAGCGGGCTGCATTCGGAAATGTCAAATGAAAAACTTTTCTTTTTTCTTTGCCATTTCGCTCATTTGCAATATCTTTGCCTTGTCGTATAATGAAATCAATAAAACGATGAAGAAACTGCTTTATTCCTTGGCGATGCTGGCCGTGCTGGCATCGTGCGGTGGCGACAACGACCCTCGCCTGGTGATTATTACTTTCGACGGCCTGCGTTGGCAGGAGGTGTTCAGCGGTGCCGATTCCGTACTGGTGGGCAATCCTAAATATGCGGACAATCCCGATGGGCTGAAGGAGGCCTACTGGCGTCCGACTGCCGCTGAGCGCCGAAAAGTCCTGATGCCCTTTACGTGGAGCTACATCGCAGAGAACGGCTATCTGGTGGGCAATCGTACGAAGGGGAGCCAGATACAGGTGATGAACTCAAAGAACTATTCCTATCCGGGATATAGCGAGATGTTTTGCGGCTATGCCGACGACGAGCGTGTGGCCAGCAACGACCCCGTGCCCAATCCCAACAGGAGCGTGCTGGAGGCGGCCAACGAAGACCCGCGCTACAAGGGCCGCGTGATGGTCTATGCCTCATGGGAGTCCATCCGCTATGCGGTGAACAACGACCGGGGTGGCTTCCCTGGCAGCAGCAAGTATGAGCCCAGCATTGCCAAGAACCAGACGCCTGTCCTGCAGCTCATCGACGAGATGCAGGAGGGCATGTACCACTATTGGGGCAGCGAGCGCTTCGATGCCTTCACCTACGCCTACGCCATCGAGACGCTGAAGAGCGACCATCCCAAGGTAATGTACATCGGCTTTGGCGATACCGACGAGTGGGGGCATGCGGGCAAGTATGACGAGTATCTGCGTGCGGCCAACTATACGGACAAATACATCCGCCGCATCGTGGAGACGTGCGAAAGCGACCCCTTCTACAAGGGCAAGACCACTTACCTGCTCACCTGCGACCACGGCCGGGGCTATTTGGGCAATTTCACCAACCATGGCGCGGGCGTCAGGGGTTCGCAGAACACCTGGTTCATGGCCTTCGGAAAGGGCGTGGAGCGACTGGGCGAGACGGAGAACAACGGTCCATTCTATAATATGCAGTTTGCCGCCACGATAGCCAAGGTGCTGGGCATCGACTTCACGCCCGACAACGGCAAGAAGTTGGAGCCCATCGACCCGAACTTCAGGGGCGAGCCCATCGAGGATGTTTTCCCACAGACGGATTTCGGCAAGTTTCCCGCCATCGCAAATGCCAAGCCAAAGGGACGGGGCGTGAGCTATACCTACCACGAGGGCCAGGTGAAGAGCGTGAATGAGCTGGAGGCGCTGGAAGTAAAGGAGCGTGGAGTGCTTCCTAACTTCAAGCTCGATGGTGCGCGCGTAGCCGATTACTATGGTTTCCAGTATCGGGCCCTGCTGAAGGTGGACAAGGGTGGTGCATACTCGTTCGCACTCACCTCAGACGATGGCAGCACATTGTGGATTGACGGCAAGCAGGTCATAGACAACGATGGGAGCCACGGCTCGAATACAGAGGAGGCTCGCATGGAGCTCGAAGCCGGCTATCATCGCATCGAGGTGAAGTATTTCCAGAAGAATCAGGGCCAGAAACTGAGCGTAGTATGGCAAGGCCCTGGCATCGAAGAGTCGGCTGTCCCCGATGCCGTACTTTTCCACGAGTAGCCGTCAGAGCAACTCCTCGATGGCTTTGGCGAGGTCGGGGATGTGTTCCTGCCGGGCTTTCAGGTCGCAGTTGCGGTCGATGAGGAAGTAGTAGGGGATAGTCGTCACCTGGTAGATGGACAGGATGTCGCTGGCCGTGCCTTCCTCGCAGAAGACGCAGACCCAGGGCAGATTCTCGCAACGCTGAGTCCATAGGTGACGGTCGGGATCGAGGCTCACCTGATAGACTTCGAAGCCGCGCGGGTGGTACTTTTCGTAGAGTTCGCGCAGCTGGAGGGTGCGCTCGCCGTTGCCTCGCATGCCGTAGGCTGTGAAGTCGAGCAGGACGACGTTGCCTCGCAGGCTGCTAAGGCTTATTTCGCGTCCCTGAATGTCGGGGAAGGTCATGTCGATGATGCCCAGTTCGCTCACCTTTCCCGAATCCAGCGTCAGCACCAATTCGCGCGGCTTGGCCAGATTGCGGCGACCCTCGGCGATGATGTTGGCAAGATTCTGAGTGCGAGGACATTCGGGGTAAGTCTCATTCCAAGCGTTGGCCACGGCGCGGAGCCATTTTAGGTCGTCTTTGTCGTGAGTGGGGTCGAAGATCAGTTGGCCGCCCAGCATCTGGAAGCATGCGAAGTAGCTGCTGGCGCTTCGCATGTTGTATTGGATGAAGTCGAGCTTCACTTCGTGTTTGTATTGCTGCACGAGGTCGTTGGCCATCGTGTTGCGTTCCTCGACGCTATAGTCGCGATTGGTTGCCAGCGCACGTAGGGTGCGCTCCAGGTCGGCCAGCTTCAGGCACAGCATCCGGATGGTGTCGCAGGTGCCGCTTCCCTCGACCGTATAGCCGAAAGACATCTTTGGCAGCGTGGCCTCGACGGTTACAGTCTCCGTGCTGTCAATTGCCAGATTGATGCCTTGCGAGCCGATGCGCAGGCGGTAGAACTCGGGATTTGTAGGTGAGGCCCCTTGGAGGGAGAATGCACCGTCGGCTGTCAGTCGGACGGAGTCGATGGGGACGATGCCGTCGCCCAGCGTGATATGTTCGAGGTAGAGGACGGTATCGGCAGCCTCGGTGATGTGGCCGTTGATTGTAAACTTTCCGTCATTCTGGCTGCAACTTGCCGCGAGTGTTGCGGCAAAGAACAGATAAAAGAGCCTTTTCATTATCTTTTTTCGTTAATTGGCTGCAAAGTTAAGGCTTTTTTTGTAATTTTGCACCAATGTTCGGAAAGATTAAACAAATTCTGCGACAAATCAACGCACGGCAGGAGGCAAGCAGCTTCCCCATGCAGGTGGCAGGCGAGCCGCATGTCTGTGTACATTGCGGAACGGCTTTCGTGGGCCGCTACTGTCCGAAGTGCAGGATGGACATGCGACTCGAGCGCTTCACCATGCAGGCTGTTATCGGTAAGGCTGCCGATTCGCTAGACTTCGACGAGTCGGGCAACCGTAGCGTGGTGCGCACTCTGCGCGACCTGCTATGGCGGCCGGGCTACATGATTCGCGACTATCTGAATGGACACTCGCCAGCCTATTTCCAGCCGTTCAAACTGCTGTTGCTCCTTACGGTCATCTTTACGCTACTCTTGCACATTATGGG
>JAILBW010000101.1 GCA_024680695.1 Bacteroidaceae bacterium | reverse complement strand
GGACCATTGACCATTAACCATTTTCAATGCATGTCTCGACGCCGCCGAAGAAGAAGCCCTTGACGGGATCACCGGCGTACTCGATGTATGCCTTGCCTGCGGGGATGGTGACGGAGGCCTGATAGAACCGTACGACGCCTTCCTTCTCGGCCAGTACATACTGCGAGCCAGTGGCCTCTAACGGCTCGGCGGTGCCCTTCAGGTCGTTGCCTTCGATGGTGGCATCCACTGTCACGGGAATGAAGCTGTAGTAGCCCTCTTTGCACTGCAGCACGACTGCTGCGCCGGCAGGGATGATGTTGGTCAAGGGACGGAGGGCAATCCAAGGTGTGTCGATGAGGCCTGTGAAGGCAGTGATGCCATTGGGAATCAGGACGTTGTTGTCGGCGATGTGCTGTGTGGCATAGCCGCTGGCGCCAATCTTGTTCACGATGCCGCGCGCCTTGTCGAGTACGGGATAGTTGTCGTAGCCGATGCTCTGGCGCCAGATGGCAGTCGTCTGGCCGTCGTTGAGCTTGTAGGCAATCTCGCCGCTGGCCAGCATTTCGTCATCCACGACGGTGGCACTGATTTCCTTCTCGCCGTAGGCTGCAGCGGCAGAACCGATGAGCCAGTAGTTGTTCTGCGACTCGCCGGCGGTGCTGCGCAGGCGGCCGAAGATGGCACCGGCATAGGTGGCCTCGCCATCGGCAATCTGAATCTGGCCGATGTTGAGGCAGTTGCGCAAGCCTGCAAAATTGGCATTGTTCAGGTAGCCGCAGATGCCTCCCACGTAGCAGTTGGCTGCGGTGAAGCTGATGTTGGCGTAGTTGGCGCAATTGTCGATGAGGCATTTCTCGTTGGTGTAGCCCGCGATGCCGCCGAAGCAGTCGTAGTTGCCTCCGGTGTCTGTCAGCTTGCCTGCGAAGTAGCACTCCGTGGCGGTACTGCCCGCACGGAAGCTGCCGACAATGCCGGCTACGTGGTGCACACCTGCGCCCGTCACGGAAATAATCAGTGTCGAGTAAATGTTGCTGATGTTGCTGCCTTCCGACCATCCAATCGTGCCGAGGCCGCTGCCGCCGCCGGGGCAGGTCAGGGTGCCGTCGATGCTGAAGTTGGCCACGGTGGCGTCCTTGATGTTGCCGAAGAGGCCGTTTCGGTCGGAGGTGGCCGTCATGTCGAAGCCCTTGATGGCCTTGCCCTTACCGTCGAACTGGCCGGTGAATGCCACGCTGGCTGTGCCGATGGGCAATGTCCAGGGAGCGGAAAGAGTGATGTCGGCCGTCAGCTGACCTTTAATGTCAGCACCGCCGTCCTGTACCTTGGCGGCAAACCATTTCAGCTGAGCCTCGGAGCCAATCTCGTAGATGCCGTCGGCATTGGGGGCCATGAAGTCGGGATCGGTCAAGTTGCAGACGGTGCAGAGGCCATCCACGAAGTTGTGCGGGTCGGTTTGTCCGCCTTCGTTGTTGCTGTAGGTGACTTGAGCCCCTTCTTTTGGTGTGCCGTCGCATTTCTTGTCCACTGGCATATAGACCGTTGCACCTTCTTTCGGATAGGGCATGGGGAAGTCGTCGGCTCCGATCTTCTGGTACCAAGTAATCGTAGTCTGGTCGCCGTTGAGCTTGTAGCACAGTTCGCCGCTGGCCAGAATGTCGTCGTCAATCTTGGTGAAATTGGCCTGCTCGCCATACATGGCGTAGTTGTTGGCGTAGGTGAAGGCTGCGCCGCCTCCGTTGCGGAACATGTAGTTGTTGGCCGCTTTGGGGTTCACCACCTCGGCGGTTGACCAGCAGTTCTCGAAGACAAACAGTCCGTTGTTGAACCAGCCGGTGATGGCTCCGCAGTCCTTTCCGTTGCTGGCATCGGGGTCGGTGGTGAGCACTTTGCCCGTCGTCCAGCAGTTCCTGAAGGTCGTTGGCGTCGTGGTGCCCTTGCCTGCACCCCAAGTGCCGCCAATGAAAGCTCCGATGTTGTTCTTGATGCCCGTCACGTTGGCTGCGTTGCCTACGTTCTCGAAGGTGCCGCCTCCGTCGTGGCGACCGATGAGGCCCACCAGCTCCTTGCCCTCGATTTCGCAAGTGGCGTCGAGCCAGAAGTTCTTCAGCACCACGCCGCTTCCTGTGTTGAACATGCCGAAGTTCGTGGCCGCCTGAGGATTAATCAGCTTGAAGTTGCTGATCTTGTGTCCTTGTCCGTTGAAGGTGCCGCTGTAGCGTCCGTCGCCGGTGGCGGGAGTGCCAATGGGGAAATTGCTGATGTCCACTCCTGCCATGTCGATGTCGGCAGTCAGCACGGCGTTGGCATTTGCGGTGCCGGAGTTCACCAATGCGGCAAAATCGATGAGATCTTGCCCTGAGCCGATTTGATAGACGCCCTCCACTGCGGTGAGTTCGGCGTTTGCCGTCATCGTGCCACACACGATGCCCAGCAGAATCAAGTAGATTTTTTTCATTTGTTCATGTTGTTTTGAAAAGGGTTAAAATGTATTAGTTTGTTGGTTGGATGCTTGTCGTGAAGGTCGGAATGTCCCGAATCGTATGGTTTGTCCCCCGCAAAGTTAGTGTTTTTTTCGTAACTGCAAGAAACATGGAAATAAAAAAGTGGCAGTTTGATGTGATTTTGTGATAATTGGGGGCTTCACTTGTGTTTCGTGAGTCGGTCCACCATCAGTTGGGCGGCGCGCTGCGGTGCACCGGGAGTGCCCAACCGACGCAGCATCTCGTCATATCCTTGCAACTGTGCTTCACGGGCCTGACCTCCAGGGAGAATCGAGGCCAAATGGCGTTGCACCGTGGCGGGTGTCATTCCATCGGCCACAAGTTCGGGTACGACTTCGCGCCCGACAACGAGATTGACCAGCGATATGTATGGAATTTTCAGAATCAATCGTCGTCCCAGCGAGGCGAGACGACCAGCCTTCATGTAGTAGCAGACGACCTGAGGTACCCGAAGGAGTGCAGTCTCGAGTGTCGCTGTGCCGCTCGTCACCAAGGCGGCGGTGCTGTGAGAGAGCAGTGCAAACGTGTCGTTGCCAAAGATGCCGCGCACCTCGACATTGGGTGGCGCGGTGCGCAGAATGGGACGGATAACGTTGTTCCAGCTGATCCCCGGGGCGACGGCAATCAGGATCTGGTAGCTCGCGGCAAAACGCTCCACCGCCTTGAGCATGCGAGGAAGGTTGGCTCCGATCTCTTGCTTGCGGCTCCCTGGCAGCAGGGCGATGATTGGGCGGCATGATACCTTGTGGCGGGTGCAGAATCCTTCGTGCGACTCAGTGTATTGCTGCCTGAAGGCTGCCACTTCGTCCACCGAGGGATTGCCTACGTAGTGGATCGGGTAGTGGTGCTTCTTTTCGAAGAAGTCCACCTCGAAGGGGAGGATACTGAACAGCTCATCCACGTTGCGGCGGATGGTTTTGATGCGATACTCCTTCCATGCCCAGATTTTCGGCGAGATGTAGTAGAAGACAGGAATCCTTGTGTGCTTTTTTACGTACTGTGCTATCTTGAGGTTGAAGCCTGGATAGTCTACCAGTATGACCACGTCAGGCCACCATCGCAGGATGTCCTTCTGACATTCGCTCATCCGGTTCAGAATTGTGCGGGCATGCAGCAGAACGGGCAGAATGCCCATGTAGGCCATGTCGCGGTAGTGCCCGACAATGTCGGCCCCCTGAGCCCGCATCATGTCGCCGCCGTAGCCGCGAAACGTGGCACGATTGTCTATATTTTTCAGTGCTCTTATCAGATGGCTGGCGTGTAGGTCGCCGCTGGCTTCACCGGCAATGATGTAGTACTTCATGGGAGTGAGGTTGTATCAGAGTGTCTGTTGGGTTGTGTCATCCGAAAGGTCTTTTGCCAGCTGGCGGAGCAGGGGATAGTGCGTCATGTCCAGCTGGAGGGGAGTGACGGAGGCCATGCCGTGCTGGAGGGCCCAGTAGTCGGTGTCTTCGGCTTCGGGTTCCAGGTTTGTGAAGTATCCTGTCAGCTGATAGACATCGGGTTTGTCAGTCTCGCCCCACTCCTGCAGCCAGTTTCCACGAGCCAGCCGACAAACGCGCACTCCCTGAAGCCTTTCCACCAAGGGGAAATTGACGTTCAGGCAGACATCCTGCGGCAATCCGTCGGCCAGTACGCAGCGAGCCACACGAAGCACCACTTCCTCGTAGGGCGAGAAGTCGCATTGTTTCTGTCGAGTCATTAGGCTGTAGGCAATGGCGGGGACCGACTTCATGCAAGCCTCGAGCACCGCACCGACGGTGCCGCTGTAGTGGAGGCTCACCGAGGCATTGTCGCCGTGATTTATGCCGCTCACCATCAGGTCGGGCTTGCGGGGCACCACCTTTTCGAGTGCCAGTTTCACGCAGTCCACCGGGGTGCCACTGCAGGCGTAGCAGCGCATCCCCTCGGTCTCGTTGAGGAGCGTCACCCGTACAGGGCCTGTCGGTGTGATGGCGCAGGCCGATCCGGAGCGCGCCGAGTCGGGGGCCACCACTACGACATCGCCCAATTGGCGCATCAGCGAAGTGAGCACTTGAATGCCCTGTGCTTGCACTCCGTCGTCGTTCGTAATCAGTATTAGAGGTCTGTTTGGCATAAAGAATCTTAATTTCGTGCCACAAAAGTAATAAAAAAGTTTAAACCGAAGGTTATCTCAAAAGAAAATCTTATCTTCGCGGCCAAATAACGTAGGAAATAATAAGAAGTGGCCGATGATCGAGTTATTAACATTCGGGGCGAGTTTTCAACACAAAGCGCAATCTTTAGACAATAAATGCGGCCGAACGCATCAAAATGCGTACCTTTGCTCCTGAAAACACAAAGCATAAATCGAAACGTAAGAAGAAATGAGCAAGATAATAGCATTAGCTAACCAAAAGGGTGGGGTAGGGAAGACCACCACCAGCATGAACCTTTCAGCCTCGTTGGCCACGTTGGAGAAGAAAGTGCTCCTCATCGATGCCGATCCGCAGGCAAACTCTTCGTCGGGAATGGGTGTGGACATCAACCTCGTCGAGTGTTCGCTCTACCATGTCCTGATAAACCATCTGGACATCCGCGAGGCGATATATACCACCGACATCGATGGGCTGGACATCATCCCCTCCCACATCGACCTGGTCGGAGCCGAGATAGAAATGCTCAACGAGCATGGACGCGAGAAGGTGATGAAGAGCCTCCTCGACCCGATTCGTGGCGAGTACGACTACATCCTCATCGACTGCAGCCCCAGCTTGGGGCTCATCACGGTGAACGCCCTTACTGCGGCCGACAGCGTCATCATCCCCGTGCAGTGTGAGTATTTTGCCTTGGAGGGCATCAGCAAACTGCTGAATACAATTAAGATTGTGAAGTCGAAACTCAATCCGTCGCTCTCGATCGAGGGCTTCCTGCTCACGATGTACGACAGCCGCCTGCGACTGGCCAACCAGATATACGACGAGGTGAAGCGCCACTTCCGCGAACTTGTCTTCGACACCGTGATTCCGCGCAACGTCAAGCTGAGCGAGGCCCCAAGCCACGGAATGCCCGCACTGCTTTACGATGCCGACTCGCCCGGTGCCAAGAAGTATCTGCGACTGGCCGAGGAGATTGTAAAGAAAAACAAGTGAAACACAGACACATAAGGAAATATGCCGATACGAAAAAAATACCAGGCACTGGGGCGAGGGCTCGATGCGCTCATCAGCATGGACGACGTGAAGACCGAGGGCTCGTCGAGCATCAACGAGGTGGACATTGCACAGATACGTCCCAATCCCGACCAGCCCCGACGCGACTTCGACAAGGACAGCCTGCAGGAACTCGCAAACAGCATCCGCCAAATAGGCATCGTACAGCCCATCACTCTCCGCGACATGGGCGACGGCACTTTTGTCATCATCGCCGGAGAGCGTCGCTGGCGTGCCTGCCAGATGGCCGGACTGACCCGCATCCCCGCCTACATCCGCACGGTGGACGACGAGAACATGATGGAGATGGCGCACATCGAGAACATCCAGCGGCAGGACCTCACCG
>JAILBW010000078.1 GCA_024680695.1 Bacteroidaceae bacterium | reverse complement strand
ACATTGTCTGGAAGGCTGGGAACATGTGGCCGTTGCCCAGTCCGATGATGAGAGCAGCGCCGTAGTACCCGACGGGATTGTGTACGGCAGCAAAGAGCAGATAGCCCAGCACGGAAACGAGAACGCCGTGCGAGGCATTCTCCGTAACGTGGCCTTGTCTCAGCGTGCGAGCTCCGATGAGTCGGCTCATGATGAGACCCACACTGAGCAGCGCAAAGAAGAGTCCAGTGCCGGTGGTGATGCCGAGTTCCTCTTTTCCGTAGATGGCCAGATAGGTGCTGATGACGCCATACGAGAAGCTGTAGCATGTCATTGCCACACCCTCGCTCCACCCCTTGAGCAGCAGGAAGCGGTCCATCGAGAGAGGTTGTTTGTTGCGGACGGGTTCGCGCGGACGAAGCTTGAGCGTACTGTTGATGACCAGCCCGATGCCAGCAGTCACCATCGCGGTGAGGAAGAGCAGCGTATAGTTCGCCTCCCAGCTGTAGATGAGCAGTCCCACAGTGGGTGCGATGGCTGTCGCCAAGTTGTTGCTCAGGCCGTAGTAGCCGATGCCCTCAGCCCGTCGGCTCGAGTGCAGTACGTCGATGGCCACTGTGCTGTTCGCTACGGTGGTGGCTCCCATCGGGGCACCATGCAGTGTGCGCACAATGAAGAAGGCCATCAGCGAACCAGCCACAAGGTAGCCTCCAAAGAGGAGGAAGAACAGACCGTAGCAGACGAGGAGTACCGCCTTGCGCGGGAAACTGTCCACAATGAAGCCGCTGAATGGGCGGATGAGCAATGCCGTTACCGCATAGCCGCTCAGCACCATCCCGATCTGGTCCTTGTTGGCGCCGAACTCCTCACTCAGATAGAGCGGGAAGAGCGGCGTCAGGAGCATGAACGAGAAGTAGAGCATGAAATTAGCGCTCCAAGCTCGCAGGTAGTTCGCTGTCCACAGATGTTCCAAGGGTTCAAAGGTTCAAGAGTTCAAATGTTCAAGGGTTCAAAAGTTCAAGGGTTCTTGCGTCCCTGTGGTAGCAAGCGACAAAGCCGAGCGCAAAGGTTCAAAGTCTCTCCCCAATCAGACTCCGTCGCTTCTGCCCTCCGTCGCTTCGCTTCCCAATCGTTTGAACGCATAACGCGCGATTGCCCCAACGCTGACGCCCGACTTGCGTTGCTCCAACGTTCAAACACTTACTCGCGTTGCTCCTGAAGGAGAGGGAGCTGGATTGGATGAGGCTATTTCCATTTCCCTATCACTTCCATCCACTCAGGTCCTGCGGATTCTCGATGATGGAGGGAATCTTGGCGAAGATGGCCTTCAGTCGCTCGGCATCGAACTTCGGCGTGCGGTCGTAGTAGTAGATGCCGTTCTTCTCCTGCTCTACGTCGGTGATCTGGGTGTAGCAGTAGCCGGTGATGAAGGGGCACTGGCGGATGGCATCTATCTCGCCTTCGAGAATCTTATAGAAGTCCTCGACGGTGTCGATGTTCGAGCCGTAGCCCCACGACGACTTGCGCTCGCTTTCCTTTATCCAAGGCAGCCCGCCGAACTCGTCGAGCATGTAAGGCTGTCCGGCAAACTTGGCCAGGAAGTCGAGATTCGGCTTGTTGCGATACGGCTCTACGCCAGCCTTGATGGTGTGATTCGCAATGAGTTTCTCGGGCTCGCGCGTATAGTCATGCACCGTCCAGATGTCGGTCATGATGTGGCAGTCGCCGCTCGAGTCGTTCACTGGGCGAGTGGGGTCGATGGCCTTTGTCAGCGTGTAGATATCCTTCATCAGTCGTACATAGACGCCGTCGCGGGCATCCCAAGTCTCGTTGAAAGGCGTCCAGGTGACGAGGCTCGGATGGTTGCGGTCGCGAGTGACTACCTCGGTCCACTCCGAGAGGAAGTTCCTCACAGCCAGTTCGTCGTTTACGTCGAGTCCCCAGCTGGCCTCTTCGCCCCAAGTGAGGTAGCCCAGACGGTCGGCCCAGTAGTAGTAGCGCTCCTCGAAGACCTTCTGGTGGAGTCGGGCTCCGTTGAATCCCACAGCCTTGCTCATCGCGATGTCCTGCTTGAGAGCCTCGTCGGTGGGCGCTGTCCAGATGCCGTCGGGATAGAAGCCCTGATCGAGAACGAGGCGCTGGAAGTAGGGCTGATTGTTCAGGTAGAAGTAGCCGCCTGCCAAGTGCACCTTGCGCATACCGGCGTAGGAAGTCACCTCGTCGATGACCTCTCCTGCGGCATTCTTCACGACGAAGCGCAGGTCGTAGAGGTAGGGGTCCTCAGGGCTCCAGAGGTGCGGCTTCTTGACGGGCAGTACGATGGTCGATTCGTCGGCGGTGGGCACAGTGCGCGAGGCCACCTGCTTCTTCCCGTCCAGCATCTCGACGGTGAGCGTATTGCCCTGCGCGATGCTGCGGAACTGTGGGCGCACGATGAGTTGCTGCTGGTCGATGTCGGGGATGATGACCGTCTGACGAAGTCCTTCGGGACTCACCGGCTCCATCCAGACTGTCTGCCAGATGCCCGTAGTGCGGGTGTAGTGGCAACCGTGCGACTCGTAGCGCAGGCTCTGCTTGCCGCCGGGTTGTTTGCCTCCGCGCAGGTTGTCGAGCACCTTCACCACGAGGCTGGCGCTCTGTCCCGGCTTGACGAATGCGGTGATGTCGGCCTCGAACGAGGACCCCGTACCGCAGTGGCGCGCTACCCGCTGCCCGTCGATGAAGATGGTGGCGTCATAATCTACGGCACCGAAGTGGAGCAGGATGCGCCTGCCGGCCCAAGCCTCGGGCACAGTAATCTGGCGCTGGTACCAGATGCTGCTGATGAAGTCGGTGTAGGATACGCCCGACAACTTGCTCTCCGGGCAGAAGGGGACGGTAATCTTGCCGTCGAAGCCCTTGCTGTCCTTCAGTACGCGGTTGTCGCCCGAACGGCCAAGGTCGAAGGTGTAAGTCCACTCGCCGTTCAGGTTGAGCCATTCGCTGCGTTCGAACTGTGGGCGAGGATACTCGGGGCGCGGCACATTGGCAGCCGCAGCCTCAGGGGCGAAGCCTGTCAACGCCACCAGCGCCGTCAGGACCATTTGCTTGAAGCTAGGTTTCATGTTTCTTGTGATTATTTGTTGGACGATTATTCCCAGTTTAAGCTGTGGAGCAGTGCAAAGTTAGCCCTTTCCGCCGACTTGCCCAAACATTCGGGGTTCTTTTTTGTGTCCGCCGTTGTCCTTCCTGCATTTTACCGTTTGAGAGGTCGATGCGCTTCAATGAATTTCCGATTGGTTCGCATGTCAAGATATCGGAAGATTGCTTGCATTCGTCTCCTCATCGGGCATCCCTCTCGGAGGGTCGAAATTGGGCATTTTCGACCCCAAAACGAGGCATTTCCAGATGCGTCGACTTGCTAAATATCTGATTATCTGCAGTTCGAAAAATCGCAATATTTTGCATCGCCTTGCCCTTTGCTCCGTTTTGCGCGATTCTGGCGCTTGTTTGACCCAAATGCAACGCGTCGCAAGAGCCAAAACTACCTGTTGTACCCGCCCGAACGACGCGTCATTCTGGCTTCTGTTACACTTGGTTTCAATCTGTGTGATGTAAAGTGTAAAGAATTAGTGGCAACTATTCGTGCATTTTTCATTCAACGTTCTCATTCCTTCGTCCCGTCTTTCTTCGTCCCCTTCCAGTCAATCCTTCTTGAGCCTCAGCAACGCAAGAAATTCCCCCACATCGAAAAAACTCCTCCTTCAATTAGGAAATGTGCAGGAAAAAGCGTACCTTTGCAGCCTGAAATAGGCTGTTGAGTGGCAAGCGTCGAAAGAACAGAGAGATGGCTCGTTCCTCTAATGGATACTGCAAAGGGCAGGAGGGGGAGTCATCGGTCCGATGACCTTTACGCCTGACACGATGCAAAGCAGCTTGCCTCGGGACTTTACCGTCGGACAGATGCGCCGCTACAAGACCGTCTGAAGTCGCTCAGGGCGTTCCGACAATAAACGCAGCTGACAGAAATACATCATACTATATGGAAAAGATTCAAGCACTTACCGAGAAAATCCTCCACGAAGGCGTGGAGAAAGGACAGGCTGAGGCCGCCCGTATCATCGAGGAAGCAAAGCAGAAGGCTGAGCAAATCGTGGCCGATGCTCGCACAGAGGCACAGTCCATCGTGGCGCTGGCACAGAAGAAGGCAGGCGAGACGGATGCGAACGTAAAGAGCGAACTGAAACTCTACACTGCCCAGGCGCTGAACGCACTGAAGAGCGAACTGGCCAACGTGGTGACGAACAAGGTGGTCTCGCAGGCAGTCGAGTCGCTCGCTGCCGACAAGAACTTCCTCGGACAGTTTGCCGTCGCACTGGCACAGAAGTGGGCCCAGGACGAACCCATCGTCATCAGCACCCCCGAGGCCGACAACCTGAAGGCATACTTCGCCGCCAAGGCCAAAGAATTACTCGACAAGGGCGTCACCATCCAGCAGGTGAACGGCAAGGATGCTTTCTTCAGCATCGCTCCCGCCGACGGCAGCTACAAGGTGAACTTCGGCAAGGAGGAATTCGAGACTTACTTCAAGGGCTTCCTGCGTCCGCAGCTCGTCGAGATGCTGTTTTAGGGTTATAGGGTCGAAAGGTCGCCTCGCTGTCGGGATTGCTCCGCAGTCGGGTGAACCTTAGAACCTTATAAACCTCAAAACCTCAAAACCCAAAGAAATGGCAAACTACTATTGCATGATGGCCGGTGCGGCCGACATCTCGCTCGCCGATGCGAAGGCTGCTGTCTCGTTCGCAGACTTCAAGGCCGAGTGTGAGGAGAATCTTACGCCCGGCGACAAGCAGCTGCTCTTCTACTTCTACCTGCGCTGGGACTGCATGAATATCGTGCGGCTGCTCAAGGCTGAGGACAAGCAAGAGAAGGGAGAGGCGCGCTTCAGCTCTGCCGAACAGGAGCAGGGTCGGACGATGCCCGGCAATCCCGAAGCCGAACTGGAGATGATAGGCAACTACAACCGCGACCAGTATGCGGACATGATTACCTCGGCCCGAGAGCTGACATTCAACGTGCACCGCTATCCGGCCTTTATGAGCATCTTCATCCGCGAGTACAACTATAATAAGGAGAAGCCCGACTTCTGTGCCGAGGATGCGATGATGTTCCAATACCTGACCTACTGCATCGCGCAATGTCGGAACCGGATGATGAAAGACTGGTACAGGCTGAACCTCAACCTGGACAACATCCTCACGGCGCTCATCGCACGCCGCTACGGATGGAACGTTGCACGATACATTCAGGGCGACGACGAGGTGACGGAGATGATTCGCACCAACAACAGCAAGGACTTCGACCTCTCCCTCGAGTACGACTATGTGAAAGACCTCATGCGCATCGTCGAGGAGCCGGACCCCGTAAGGAAGGAGCATGGCATCGACGCCTTCAAGTGGCTGTGGCTCGACGAGCAGACGTTCTTCGACCCCTTCAGCATCGAGGCCGTCTTTGCCTATCTGTGCAAGCTCGCCATGCTGCGCCGTTGGGAGAAACTCGATCCCCAGCAAGGCCGTGAGACCTTCGAACACATCATCAACGACCTGCGCGGCGAAGCCAAGGTGCCTGCCGAGTTCGTCAGGAAATGAAATATGGCGTAAGATGAAACAGACCAAATTTTTCGAATTAACAGAGGCTTCTGCTGTATATGCTTGTTTTTTAATGAGTATAGTGGTTAGTCGTTGCTCGGGAATGACGAAAGATTCAGACACAGAAAGAGATTGGACTAGTTATAATAATGTGACTATTTCCATTATCAGGTCTGTCCAAGAGATGCCAGAGGCAATCCATAATCATAATGTTGTAAGTAACAATGTTTTCAAATTCACGGTTGCCGAATTAGCCGCGGAAGCAGATGAGAAAAATACTAATCCGAAGGTAAGTGCAATAGGCAAGGCAGTATCTAAACTTGCAATAAGGCGCTGTAATTCCCACTTCTTCCTCAAAGTCGAACTTGAATAAGATGTGGGATAGTAGTTCATTTTTCAAACAACAAATGAAAGAAAAGAAATAATAAACGATAGACATCATGACAAAAGGAACAGTAAGTGGCGTTGTCGCAAACATGGTTACGCTCCGAGTGGACGGACCGGTGCTGCAAGGCGAGATATGCTACATTCACACCGGCGGCGACCGCCTGATGGCCGAGGTCATCAAGGTGCTGGGACAGGACGTTTATGTGCAGGTGTTCGAGAGCACACGCGGACTGAAGGTGGGCTCCGAGGCCGAATTCACCGGCCACATGCTTGAGATACAGCTTGGTCCGGGCATGCTCAGCAAGAACTACGACGGATTGCAGAACGACCTTGACAAGATGGAGGGCGTATTCCTGCGCCGCGGTCAGTACACCGAACCGCTCGACAACGAGCGCCTCTGGGCGTTCAAGCCTCTCGCAAAAGTGGGCGACATCGTCCAGAATAGCGATTGGCTGGGCGAGGTGGAGGAGAACCACCAGCCGCTCAAGATCATGGCCCCCTTCCAGCTCAAGGGCAAGGCCACGGTGAAGCGCATCGTGCCCGAAGGCGAGTACCGGGTGCGCGATGTCGTCGCTGTCCTCGAGGACGAGCAGGGAAAGGACGTAGAGGTGACAATGGTGCAGCACTGGCCAGTGAAGTTCGCACTGACGAACTATGCCGAGAAGCCCCGCCCCTTCAAACTGCTTGAGACCGGTGTCCGCACCATCGACACCTTCAACCCCATCGTCGAGGGCGGTACGGGCTTCATCCCCGGCCCCTTCGGAACGGGAAAGACGGTGCTGCAGCATGCCATCTCGAAGCAGGCTGAGGCCGACATCGTGATTATTGCTGCCTGCGGCGAGCGTGCCAACGAGGTGGTGGAGATCTTCTCCGAGTTCCCCGAACTGGTCGATCCCCATACGGGCCGCAAACTCATGGAGCGCACCATCATCATCGCCAACACATCGAACATGCCTGTGGCAGCCCGCGAGGCATCCGTCTATACGGCAATGACGATGGCCGAGTACTACCGCTCGATGGGTCTGCGTGTCCTCCTCATGGCCGACTCCACCAGCCGCTGGGCACAAGCCCTGCGCGAGATGTCCAACCGTATGGAGGAACTGCCTGGTCCCGACGCATTCCCGATGGACCTCGGCGCCCTGATCAGCAACTTCTACGGACGGGCAGGATACGTCACTCTGAGAAATGGACAGAAGGGCAGCGTCACCTTCCTCGGCACTGTATCGCCCGCCGGAGGAAACCTGAAGGAACCCGTCACGGAGAATACCAAGAAGGTGGCCCGATGCTTCTACGCACTCGAACAGGACCGTGCCGACAAGAAGCGCTATCCCGCCGTAAATCCTATCGACTCCTACAGTAAATATCTCGAATACCCCGAATTCGCCGAATACATCGGGCAGCACATCAACGCCGAGTGGATTCCCAAGGTGCTCAAGCTGAAGACCCGCATGCAGCGCGGAAAAGAGATTGCCGAGCAGATCAACATCCTGGGCGACGACGGAGTGCCCGTTGAGTATCACGTTACTTTCTGGAAGAGCGAGGTCATCGACTTTGTCCTCCTTCAGCAGGATGCCTTCGACGAGGTGGATGCTGTCACCCCGCTCGAACGTCAGGAGCAGATCCTCAATCTCGTGACAGAGATCTGCAACAAGGAGGACTATCACTTCGAGACGTTCCTCGAGGTTACCGACTACTTCAAGAAGTTGATCAACCTGTGCAAGCAGATGAACTACTCTGCGTTCAAGAGCGAGGCATACTACGATTACATTCGTCAGATCAAGGATATGATTGCAGCGTAAAGTGTAATATTTGACATTTGACATCCGAAAGACTATGGCAACAGCATTTCAGAAAATATACACACAGATAAGCCAGATTACGAAGGCCACCTGCAGCCTCAAGGCTACGGGCGTAGGCTACGACGAACTGGCACTCATCAATGGCAAGCTGGCGCAGGTGGTGAAGATCATGGGCGACAACGTTACCCTCCAAGTGTTCGAAGGCACCGGTGGCATTCCCACCAATGCCGAAGTGGTCTTCCTCGGGAAGGCTCCTTCGCTGAAGGTCAGCGAACAACTGGCCGGACGTTTCTTCAATGCCTACGGACAGCCTATCGACGGTGGTCCTGAGATTGAAGGACGCGAGGTGGAGATTGGCGGACCCAGCGTGAACCCCGTACGACGCAAGCAGCCCAGCGAACTCATCGCGACGGGTATTGCCGGCATCGACCTGAATAATACGCTCGTCAGCGGACAGAAGATTCCCTTCTTCGCCGACCCCGACCAGCCGTTCAACGAGGTGATGGCCCTCGTGGCCCTGCGCGCAAAGGCCGACAAGATTATCCTTGGCGGTATGGGAATGACGAACGATGACTACTATTTCTTCCGCAATACATTCTCTAACGCCGGTGCACTCGACCGCATCATCGCCTTCATGAATACCACCGAAGACCCCGCTGTCGAGCGTCTGCTTGTGCCCGATATGGCACTGGCCGCAGCAGAATACTTCGCAGTCGAGAAACATGAGACAGTCTTGGTGCTGCTCACCGACATGACGTCCTACGCCGACTCGCTCAGCATCGTCTCGAACCGCATGGACCAGATTCCTTCGAAGGACTCGATGCCCGGTTCGCTCTACTCCGACCTGGCCAAGATCTACGAGAAGGCTGTGCAGTTCCCCGAGAGTGTAGGAGGAGGTTCCATCACCATCATCGCCGTGACCACCCTGAGCGGCGGCGATATCACCCATGCCGTTCCCGACAACACTGGCTACATCACTGAGGGGCAGCTCTATCTGCGTCGCGATACGGATACGGGTAAGGTCATTGTCGATCCCTTCCGCTCACTCTCGCGTCTGAAGCAACTCGTGGCTGGAAAGAAGACACGCAAGGACCATGCTCAGGTGATGAATGCGGCCATCCGCCTCTATGCCGATGCAGCCAATGCAAAGACGAAACTCGAGAATGGCTTCGACCTGACCGACTACGACCATCGTTGCCTCGAGTTTGCCCACGAATATGCCGACCAGCTGCTGGCAATCGACGTCAATCTCAATACCGAGGAGATGCTCGATGTCACTTGGCACATCCTCCACGAGCACTTCCGCCTCGAGGAGGTGAACATAAAGAAAGAACTCACCGACATCTACTGGGTCAATGCATAATGCACAATTCATGGTTCATAATTGTCCGCCGGATAGTATGCGGCAGGTTACCCTGATTATGAATCGTGAATTAAGAGTGATGAATTATGATAAAGTTTCAATACAACAAGACTTCGCTACAGCAGATTGAGAAGAACCTCAAGATGCGCCAGCGCACGCTTCCTATTATTAAGAATAAGGAGACGGCGCTGCGACTCGAGGTGAAGCGCTGCAAGGAGGAAGCTGACGCGCTTGAACGTAAGTTGCAGGAGCAGATTGCGGGCTACGAGTCGATGTATGCACTCTGGGGCGAGTTCGACACCTCGCTCGTGGCGGTGAAGGATGTAAAGCTGGACGTGAAGAAAGTGGCCGGCGTGCGTGTCCCGATACTCAGCGACATCCGACTCGAGGTGAAGCCCTTCGGCCTGTTCAGCGCACCGAAATGGTACTTCGACGGCATAAACCTGCTCCACGGCTTGGTGAAGACGGCGGTGGAACGCGAATTCGCTCTTGCAAAGCTCGGACTCCTCGAGCATGCCCGCAAGAAGACGACCCAGAAGGTGAACCTCTTCGAGAAGGTGCAGATACCAGGATTCCAGGAGGCGGTGCGCAAGATTAAACGTTTCATGGAGGACGAGGAGAATCTGAGCAAAAGCTCCCAGAAGATTCTCAAGTCCCTGCAGGAAAAGAGAAAGGAGGCCACGGTATGATAGAGAGAATGAAAAAGCTCACCTTCCTGGTCACCAATCAGGAGTACGACACATTCCTTGCCGGCTTGCGCGAGCAGGGTGTGGTGCATGTGGAACAGCTGAAGCAAGGCGCCACGAGCCCCGCACTTCAGAGTGCCATCGACCTTCATCAGCGCATCCAGCAGGACATCGCCTATCTCGATTATGCCTGGGGTACCTGGGGAAAGCAGGCACATGCGGCCACGGTTTCCGCCAATGACGTTCCTGCCGACGGCATGCAGATGCTGGAGCGTGTTGAAGCGCTTCGTGACAAGGAAGTGGCTACTTGCCACGTCATCGACGAAGCATCCAAGCTGGTGACACGGT
>JAILBW010000053.1 GCA_024680695.1 Bacteroidaceae bacterium | reverse complement strand
ATCTTCCATTATTAAATGTTTAGTAATACTTTCACTTTTTGGGGCACTTCCCTTTATTTTGGTACAAAAATAGGCATTTTTCGCGATATACGCAAGGAAACGCACCAAATTAACACACTTTTAAGGTTCGCAGACGCACTTTTTCTCTTCCGTTCGGAGCGCTGAGAAGGGCAAATTACGAAAGCAGGCCAGCATTGTAAATATATCGGAAGCAGGTCGCAAACTTGCCTTCGCGAGGCGCACCCCAAAATGGGGCGAAAAAGCCCGTTTTTGGGGGCTTTTTGAGGCAAATCAGCCCTCATTGCCAATATAAGCACTTGAAAATCAACAACGCAAAAACAAGCCTTCGCGGAGGCCAAGCGACCTCTCGCCCGAAAATAAGCGAGCCAGGCGTCAATACGGGCTGTCGCTCGGGTCAGAACAACGCTTTGTTCCGGCCTCCGCAACGCGCAGTTCCGGCCTCTGCTTCACTTTGTGCGGCAAACAGAAAAGCGTCGCGTCAATAAATTTCGGATTCCGCGACAGATTTCATGTCATTTGACACCAATGTCGGCCAGATGCAGCTTTCCCCCTCCCCTGCCCCACCTGTTTCTGCCGCAAAACCTTCCGTTCGGCCTCGTCCGACTGACACTATGGCGATGCCCCGATGCGAAAACCTGTCGTCGAGGCTTGCATGGTTTGCGGAAAAGACGTATCTTTGTCGGGCAAAAAGGTGGAAAACTGACACGGAAGCCTTTTGGCACGGAATTTGTTCATTGGGAGGAAGGATACCTTATTATAAATACGTAACGCAAGGAGAGAGAGAGAATGACGACAAAGTTTTCACGCGATATGACCTATGTGCTCAGCTTCAGCAAGGAGGAGGCAGAGCGGCTGCACAACGACTGCGTAACGCCCGTCCACCTGCTTCTGGGCATCCTCAGGCACGGAGGCAACAAGGCACGCGAAATACTGCAGCGCCTGCAGCCCGACCTGCCCCGACTGAAGCAGGAACTAGAGCAACAGGCACGCCAACACCAGGTGCTCATCACACCCAACCAGAACGACATGAACTTCGACGTCGACGCCAGCCGCATCATGCGCATCTGTGTGCTCGAGGCCCGGCTCATGCAGTCGGACGTCATCGACACGGAGCACATCTTGCTGGCCATCATGAAGGCAAGCAACAACGAAGCCAGCGAAATCCTCGAGCGCATGGACATTACATACAAGGACTTAGAGAATGCCACCCGCCCGCAGGTGAAGGCGCAGCACAACCAGGAGGAAGAGGACGAGGAGGAAGGCTTCATCGAAAATGAGGACGACGGCTCGACGGTCACCGCATCGGCCAACGGCACGGCGCAAGCGCAAGTGGGCACGAAGAAAGGCACCGGCAAGACACCCGTCCTGGACAACTTCGGACTCGACCTCACGAAGGCTGCGGCCGACGGACTGCTCGACCCCGTAGTGGGCCGCGAAAAGGAAATCGAACGAGTGGCCCAAATCCTGTGCCGCCGCAAGAAGAACAATCCCATCCTCATCGGCGAACCGGGCGTCGGCAAGAGCGCCATCGTCGAGGGACTGGCCCAGCGCATCGTGCGACGCCACATCAGCCGAGCACTCTGGGATCGCCGCATCGTGGTGCTCGACATGGCCAGCGTGGTGGCCGGCACCAAGTATCGCGGCCAGTTCGAGGAACGCCTGCGCTCCATCATCACGGAACTGCAGAAGAATCCCGACGTCATCGTCTTCATCGACGAGATACACACCATCGTGGGCGCCGGCAGCGCAGCCGGCACGATGGATGCCGCCAACATGCTGAAGCCGGCACTGGCGCGCGGCGAGTTCCAATGCATCGGCGCCACGACCACCGACGAGTATCGCAAGAGCATCGAGAAGGACGGCGCACTCGAACGCCGATTCCAGAAGATACTGGTGGAGCCCACTACGCCCGAGGAGACGCTGCTGATACTGCAGAACCTCAAGGGACGATACGAGGAGCACCACCACGTCACCTACACCCCCGAGGCACTCGAGGCTTGCGTCCGCCTCACCAATCGCTACATCAGCGACCGCAGCTTCCCCGACAAGGCCATCGACGCAATGGACGAGGCCGGAAGCCGCACCCACATCCAGGACGCACCCGTCCCGGACGAAGTGCAACGCCTCGAACAACTCGTTCAGGAACTCACCGACAAGAAGAACAGCGCCGCCAAGCTGCAGCGTTTCGAGGAGGCAGCCGACTTCCGTGATCGCCTCCTGAAAGCCGAGTCCAAGCTGGCCAGCGCACAGAAGGAATGGGAAGAAAGCCTGGGCGACGAGCGCACCCAGGTGGACGAGAACATGGTGGCCGGCATCGTCAGCCTGATGACGGGCATACCCGTCCAGCGCATCGGACAGGAGGAGAACGAACGCCTGCGCCAGCTCGAACCCGCCCTGCGCAACAGCGTCATCGGACAGGACGACGCCATCCGCTCCCTCGTGCGCGCCATCCAGCGCAGCCGCGTGGGACTCAAGGACCCCAAGCGCCCCATCGGCACCTTCATGTTCGTCGGACCGACGGGGGTCGGCAAGACCTACCTCACGAAGAAGCTCGCCGAGGAAATGTTCGGCACGAGCGACGCCATCATTCGCATCGACATGAGCGAATACATGGAGAAACACACAGTGAGCCGCATGGTGGGCGCACCGCCGGGATACGTCGGATACGAGGAAGGCGGACAACTCACCGAGGCTGTGCGCCGCAAGCCCTACTCCATCGTCCTGCTCGACGAGATCGAGAAGGCCCATCCCGACGTCTTCAACATCCTGCTTCAGGTGATGGACGAGGGACGACTCACCGACGGCAACGGCGTGAGCGTCGATTTCAAGAATGCCATCATCATCATGACCAGCAACAGCGGCACCCGCCAGATACGCGAGTTCGGACAGGGCATCGGCTTCCACAGCGAGACGGACGACGCCAAGAAGCGCACCATGAGCCGCGACATCATCAAGAAGTCATTGCAGAAGCAGTTCGCCCCCGAGTTCCTCAACCGTGTGGACGACATCATCTACTTCGACCAGCTCGACGAGGCGGCCATCCGCAAGATTGTCGATATCGAACTGCGCCCGCTCATCGGGCGAGTGAAGGAAATGGGCTTCACACTTGACGTCACGGACGAGGCACGCTCGCTGCTCGGGCAGAAAGGCTACGACGTACAGTTCGGCGCCCGCCCGCTGAAGCGCGCCATCCAGTCGATGCTCGAAGACCCGCTCTGCGAGGTGCTGATGGGCAATGTGCCGCAGGGAGCCACGCTCACTGCCGCAACCGAGAATGAAAAGGAAAGTATTGTAATACAGGTGGGTTCTAAAAATTAGCTTTGAACTATGCTTAGGCTATTTTTGAGCAGGTGTGGCTTCAAGGCCGAAGAAACGTAGCGAGCTACGGTTCAAGGAATTGGAGTCGAAGATGCCAAAAAGAGACAAGCATAGACAAAGATAATCCACCTGAATTTGTTAATTATTAGAAC
>JAILBW010000051.1 GCA_024680695.1 Bacteroidaceae bacterium | reverse complement strand
TGATGTAAATGGATTACACAGCTGATGTAGAAGTGTGTAAAACGGGTTGCATCGCTTGTGTGACGCAGTAAGTTTGCACGAAATCGCCTCCAAAATACCATTCATTTTCACAAAATCGCCTCCGAAATCCCAAAAAGTCGTTCAGAATTGCGTTTAGAAACGCTTTTTTGCGCGAATTCCGACCCGAAAACGCGTGTGAAATCCCCTTTTTGGCAATCATCTATCACATCTATCACACCATCTATCACTCCCCAATCCCGCTACACCAGCGGATTCGTGATAGATGTGATAGATGTGATAGATGTTTTTCACATTCTAGAGTTTTATAGGTGGGTTCTAAAAATTAGCTTTGAACTATACTCTGTCGCTCAAGGTGACATGCCGTTCGTCTAATGGCGCGCTCGGCCTTCAGGACGCTTCTGCTCGCTTGCGAGTGTTGAAGAACTTACTTGCACTCGGCATAAAAAAAGAATGAAATTCTTTTTGTTCTGCTCTCGTTTTTCCGTAACTTTGCAGGGGAAAAAGGCATTAACACAATAAAACAAACAATCACAATGAAAAAGATCAAGTTATTACTGACAAGCACCATCGCACTGATGATGCTGGCCGCATGCGTCACCGCAACACGAGTGCCTATCACCGGACGCAAACAACGTCTGTCCGTCACGGACGAACAAATGCTGAGTCTGAGCGCCACACAATACAAGGAGTATCTAGGCAGCGCGAAGAAATCCACCAACGCTACCAACACGGCAATGGTGCAGCGCGTGGGACAGAGGCTGGCCAAGGCGGTGGAGAGCTATCTCACCAACAACGGCTATGCCAACGAAGTGAAGAACTATGCCTGGGAGTTCAACCTGGTGCAGAACAAGGCGGCCAACGCCTTCTGCATGCCAGGCGGCAAGATTGTGGTGTACGAGGGAATGTTGCCCATCACCCAAGACGAGCCGTCGCTGGCCATCGTGCTGGGTCATGAGATTGCACATGCAGTGGCCAAGCATAGCGCCGAGCAGATGTCGAAACAGAAGAATCAGGGAATACTGGCCTCGCTGGGCATCAGCATCCTGGCGGCCAAGGCTGGCGAGGAGGCAGCCAACATGGCGACTTCACTGGCTTCGACAGGACTCACGTTCCTGAACGCACACTACAGCCGCGACAACGAGAGCGAAGCCGACCACATGGGCCTGATATTTGCCGCAATGGCTGGCTACGACCCGAACACGGCAATCACCTTCTGGCAACGCATGAGCCAGACATCGAGCGGCTCGCAGGGCCTCCTCGAATCGTACCTGAGCAGCCACCCCAGCGACACAAAGCGCGTCAAGGACATCCAGAAATGGCTGCCGGAGGCAATGCAGTACTACAAGAAGTGATCGTTCTGGGATTAGGGATCATAAAAAGGCTCGCCGGATTCGGCGAGCCTTTTTTAGTATGCATGCATTGTGACGTCTTACTTCACTAATGCTTTCTTGCCACCAACGAGATAGATGCCCTTCGGCAGACGCTGGAGTGCATTTGCGTTCTCAGCCACCTTGACACCCGAGAGGGTATATACGGCGTTGTCGCGAACGACGGTGCCGGCGAAGGTGGGCGTGAGGCCATTGGGATCATAGACGAGTACGGGATAGCTGCCCTCGGCCATGTCGCAGGACCAAACCTTGCTGTCCCATCCCACAACGGTCTGCTGCAGAGCTGCAAAATTGCTGCCATTGTAGAACGACAGGCCCGAGAGCTTGTCCTTCACGCTGGTTGTGCCGAAGTTCTCGTAGTCGTTGTTCCAAACCACCACGTTCTTGTAGGTTGCCGGCGGAGTGGTTGCAGTCATACCGCCGCCCACGATACCGCCACCGCGGTTCATCGTACCTGCAGCATAGACGTTCTCCATGGTGAGCGCATCGTTTATGCGACCCACGACACCGCCCGTCAGGGTCGATGAGCCAGTGATATCGACATTGACATAGCAGTTGCGGATGCCAGTGATGCCGCTCACGCTACCCACGAGGGCGCCCACATAACCCGAGACATTCAGCTTACCCGTCACATATACGTGATCGATGAAGGTCGAGTCGGAATAGCTTGCCGTGCGGCCAGCCCATGCAGCCACAATGGCCGAGCCGGAGGAGGTGCAGGTGACATCGGCATCCTCGAAGCCCACATTGCGCACACCGCCGCAGAGGATTCCGAAGAAGCTCTGGTAGTAGAAGTCCGTGTTCTTGGGAGCGAAGTTGCGGATCACGTGGCCCCTGCCGTCGAAGTTGATGTAGAACAGATAGTTCTCGATTTCCGTGTTCAGCGGCGTCCAGTTCTCTACGCCACTCATGTCAATGTCGCTGTCGAGGACGATGTAGTTCATCTGGCCTTGGTTCATGTACTTACGAATCTCCTGAAGGTCCTCAGCCTTCTTGATGACGAAGGGATCTTCCTCGGTGCCTGCATACGAAGCCAGCACAGGAATCTCGTTGGAGTAGCTGTCGCCAAGTTGATAAACAACCTTGCTCTCCTTGTTGAAGGTGGGGTAGTTCTCGGTGTCCAGAGTCTGACGCCAGGTGGGATTGTTCACCACGCCCTTGTTCATCTTGTAGCAGAGCTCGCCGCTGGGACCCATCTTTGCCACATCCTCGCCTGCATAGCAGTTCGACTCGGTACCACGTGTCTGGAGCACATTCCATGTCGTGTAGCAGTTCACGATGCTGCCATTTGCAGCCTCGCCTGCGATACCGCACTTCTGCGCGTGGAATGTCTCGATTTCGATGTTGCCGATGGTATAGACGTTCTGAACCGTACCGCCATTGTTCTCGCCGACTACACAACCGATACGGCAGCCGTTCGAGTGGGTGTTCTTGATGCTGACATTCTCCATGCCCAGATTCTTCACCACGCCACCGCTCGTCATACGTCCGAAGAGGCCGCCTTCGATGCGCTGGTTGAATTCCATGTGGAGGTTGCGAATCACGTGGAAGTCGCCGTCGAACGTACCACTGTAGGTGACATTGACACCGTCAGGACCATTGCCGTCGTCGCTGTAGCGCGAGATGGGACGGAAGTCGTTGATATCCTTCATGTCAATGTCGGCCACGAGACGAGCATTTGCTCCGCCGTTGTTGGCATTGACATACTTACTGAACCAGCGCAGGTTGTAGGGATTGGCAATCAGGAAGTAGCCGTCCACCACGTCGGTAATCACACCTGCGTCGAAGCCGCAGTTCTCACAGATTCCGTCGGCGAGGACATGCTCGAGACGAACTGCCTCGTTGCCCGGCTCATTGTCGAACGTAGTGTTCTCCGTCACGCCGCCGTCGCAGGCAATCGTTCCATGACCATAGACCTGCTTGTGGGTCGGGTCGAGAATGGGATAATCATCCGTGCCCAGCGTCTGGTAGAAGGCAATCGCCGACTGGTCGCCGTTCAGGCGATAGGCCAGTTCGCCAGTCTTCAAGAGAGGTACAGCCTCTTCACCGCCATAGACGTTCATCTGCGAGCCACCGCTCACGGCAGCGCCTGCAAAGGTCGTATAGCATCCCTGCACGCTCGAGGAAGCAGCTTCGCCACAGAGGCCGTTGCACTGCTCGTGGAGAGTTTCCACGACGATGTCGCCCACGCTGTAGCAGTTCATGATGTTGCACTTATAAGCCTCACCGGCCAGCACACCGGCGCGGACGCCCTGGGTGTCGTTGTTGTATGTGCGGGTGTTCTTCACCGTGGCGTTCACGAAACCAACGTTCTTGATGACGGCTTCCTGAGCACGGCTGAAGAGACCAGCCTCGCAACCATCCTCGACGATGATTGTCAGGTTCTTGATGACATGGCCCTGGCCGTCGAAGGTGCCGGAATACGTGGCACCTATGCCCACGCCATCGGCAGTGCCGTCGCCGTCCCAGTCGGTATCGTCACGGTGGCGGACGATGGGCGTGAAGTTGGCAATCTCGCTCATGTCGATATCGTTGACGAGCACGGCATTCATGTTGGTTCTGCCTCCGGCGTTGGACTGTGCAGAGAACCATACCAGGTTGTAGGCATCGGCCAGCTGATATACGCCATCCACCTCCTCAGGCTCATGGCCGCGGATCACCTTGTAGATGTCGTCGTTGCGCAGACGGTCGATGGATGCCTCGACCTGCTGGTCTGTACCGTCGCCACTATAGAACATGTCGATCACAGGGTCGATGGTGCTGGACTGGAGTTCTTCCAGTTTTTCGGGAGCCTGAATGCCATAGACATCGAGCAATTCGTCGGCCATCTCGCGCAGCTCGGAATAGATGAGCTTGCTGTTGTTGATACGTTCGAAGAGGTCGCGCAGCTTGCTCAGCACGGCATACTTCTCGGCGCCGGTAGCTGCCTTGTCGATGTCGGCGATGCAGGCCTTCAGTTCCTCGCTGTATCCATTGTAATAGTTGGGAGCTTCCTTGTAATCCAGGATATCGGGAACGAAATCCTCGGTCATGTGCGTGATGATGGTCCTGACATCCTCGAGCAGGGCGCTCATGGCCTCGATGGCCAGATCACTCTCCATCTCGCCGAGATAGCGCAGGCGTGCATTGCCCATGAAGTCGCTGTTCGACAGTTTGTAGGGCGACCCGCCCTTCATGCCGACGGTGAGTTCTCCGTCAGTCACCTGTACGATGACGCGGTTGTCCCAATGGTTCAGGTCGATGGCATTGCCGACGCCCGTCACGTTGTTGGGCTTCCATCCGATGGGATTGCCCAACTCGTCGCTCTTCTCCTCGAATCCGGCATAGCCGTCCACCTCGTCCTCCGTCAGGAGGTCGCTGAAGAGCGTCTTCTGATAGTTGGCATTGTCGTTGGCAAAGATAAGGTTGCGATAGTTGTAAGTGCCGATGAGGAGACCATTGCTGACCTCGGAATAGCCACCAAGGCGGAACTCATAGAGGCCGTCCTTCAGCCCCTTGAGCGTCTGGCTCACCTCGAACTTGCCGTTCTGGCCTTGCAGCAGATACTTTGTCACTTCGGCCGCAGTCGTATGGGTAGCGATAGAACCTGCGGTAGTCCATCCTGCAGTACCGTCGGCAAAGTTGGCGTTCGTCAGCAGTGTGCTGATGTCGGCACCGGGTGCATAGCCGTGCTGCACGGCATCGCTGAGCAGCTGCTGCACATAGCCAATCTCGCTGTTTACGTAGTTGCTGTTCAGGTTGCGATTGGCCAGGATGTAGAGCGACGAGCCGTTGGGATAGACATCGCCCGGCTCTATTTCCTTGGTCAGGTAGTTGATGAGCAAGTCGCGCTCAGCGCCGTCGAAGAAGTCGCTGTTCTCATCCACGTATGCCTGCACCTCGGCCAGTGCGGCCTGATACTTCTCGTAGGACGACGTGGCGGCGGTAATGGCGTCGCGCATGCCCTGCAGGTTGTTGTAGGCAGCCAGAAAGTCGGTGAACGAGGAGTTCTCCAGGGCATCAACGCGGTCGAGATACGAGTCGATAAGGCTGGCAGGAGCCATCACCTCGGCGTATGCCTCATGCTCGGCCAGTATCACATTCGAGACGAGGTCCTGATACTCCTCTTCCGTCGTGGCACTCTGGTACTCGCCTTCGGAGAGGGAATACACCAGTCCATGAGTCTTGTCCCATGTGGGGAACTGGTCCTCGCCCAGGGTCTGGTAGTAGGATACCTTGCTGGGATCGAAGTTCTTACCGTTCAGTGCCCAGCAGAGTGCGCCGCTCTCGGCATCCAGCCCGATATTGTTGTTTACATCATAGTAGCGGCAGTTGTTCAGCGTGGTTTTGCTCGTGCCCATAAAGAGTCCCTCGTAGGTGCTCCAGCAGTTGTTGAAGGTACTCTCAGCGCCCTCACCTGCAAAGCCGGCACACTGGTTGTGTGCGGTGGAGACACTGAGATTGCCGGCCGTCCACACGTTGGTGACGGTGCTCTGATATATCTCGCCACCCACGACACCGGCGCGCACGGGGCCCGACGAGTTGTTGATGACCGTAGCATCCACAAAGGCGACGTTTCTCACCGTGGCACCCTGAGTGCGTCCGAAGAAGCCAGCCTCGTAGTTGTCATCGGCCTCGATGTAGAGATTGCGAATGACATGGTACTGTCCGTCGAACGTGCCGCGGAAGTTCACGTCGTCGGCGCCAAAGCCACTGTCGCGATGCTTGCCCATCGGGGGGAAGTTGGGGATTTCCGACATGTCGAGGTCGTTCATCAGACGGATGCTGATGGTGTTGCTGCCCTTGTTCACGAAGCGGCTCACCCAGCGCAGTTCCTGCGGCGTGGTGACTTCGTACCAATGGTCGATAGAGGGTGTCACCTCGAAGCCCTCGAAGCCGCAGTTCTGGCAGTAGCCTTCTGCGTCGTACTGGTGGGGAGGCACGGGGCTGCCATCGTCGGTGTTGCTATAGGTAAGTGCCCCGGCCGACGAGCCGTCGCAGTTCTTCGGGCCGTTGCCGTACACCTGCTTGTGGGTGGGATCCTGGCAGGGCACCTCGTCCTCGCCCAGCGTCTGGTACCAGCGTATCTTGCTCTGGTCGCCGTTCAGGAGGAAGCACAGTTCGCCGGTGGGCCCGATTTCTTCCACGTCCTCGCCGCCAAAGCAGTTCGTAAGCGAGAAGGCACTTCCGTTTACGAGTATGTCGCCCGTACTGAAGCAGTTGATGAACTGGGAATTGCTGGCAGCCTCGCCGCTGATATAGCCTTTCTGCGGGTGGCTGGTGCTCAGTTCGATCGTGCCCGCTGTCCAGCAGTTGCGCATCACGGAACTGACAAACTCGCCGGTGATCACACCAACGCGCACGCCGACGTTCCCGTTGCGTTCCATCTGGCTGGTGGTGCTCATATTGGCATTCACGATGCCAAGGTTCTCGATGACAGCATTCTGACAGCGGCTGAAGAGGCCTACCTCGTAGTTGTCCTCGCGCGCCACGACGAGGTTCTTAATCACGTGGCCGGCGCCGTCGAAATGACCAAGGAACTTCACTTGCGTACCGCCCGTGTCGGCATACATACCGATGGGCCAGAAGTTCGGCACGCTGCTCATGTCGATGTCGGCCGTCAGACGACCCCATGCCGAGTTGGCATTGACGGTGTTGTTCACATAATCCGAGAAGGCCACCAGATCCTCAGGCGTACTGATCAGGTAGTAGCCCTCGGCGTCCTGTGGCAGATTGAATGCAGCCCGAGCGCCAAGTCCGGCGAACAGGCTCAACACCAAGAAAAGAGTAAATCTTCGTTTCATAATAAAGACTACTGCATCCTGTTGGTTAGTCTTACGCCCTGGCGAGGTGGATGCTTTCTCCCGCCTGGACGCACTTTAATACGTATTTCAATGCAATATTACGCTTTTTTCTTGAAAGGAGCAAACGTCGCGTGTTTTTTCTTGCGCGTCGTGATGTTTTTTGTACAATTTAGTGCCGCGCATGGGTCTGTCGCGCCGTTTCCAAATGGTTCTTTGCTCGTTTCTGTTCGTTCGTTCCTGTTCGTTCTCTCCTATATATAAGGGGGGGCTGAGGAGGGAGTCGCTCCTGCTTGCGCAAGAAAACGTTCCTGCTTGCGCAAGCGTGAGCGTTTACTTGCTGTTGTTATTGCTCCTGCCAAGGCAAGCCTGTAGTGTGCCTCCTCTGCGCAGCGAGTGCGAGTCCATAAAAAAGAAAGGCCCGCCAGAGCAACCGGCGAGCCTCTCATTACACTATATTAAAGGTAGAATCACTTAACCAGTGCCTTTCGTCCGTTGATTACGTAGATGCCCTTCGGCAGACGCTGGAGGTCGGCCTTCGTTGCAGTCGTGCTGAGGCGTACGCCCGTGAGGGTGTAGATGCCCTGAACACGCTGTGCTGCATCGGCAGGCATGGTAGCCAGCTGCTCGATGCCGTCAGCCTCGTCGATGAGGGCCTGTACCCGGGCAATCGCGTCGGAGAGGGTCTTCACGTCGTCAGCCGTCACGGAAGCGCGATCGCTGGCCAGCTTGTCGCGATACTGGGCAACAAGTGTATCGAGTGCATCCACTGCATCCTTCATGCCCTCAACAGCCTTGTAGTAGCAAGTGTCGCTCTCCTCGGTGTCGTACATCTGCAGCTCGCTGAGGTTCCAGTAAGCGTTGTTCGAGGTCACGGAGAGGATGTACATACGCACGGAGGTGTACTCGCCGCCGAGGTCGGTGGGTTCGGTAGCCATGTAGTACACGCCGTGGGTATTCGGCACGTTGTATGTCTCGGTGCAGACATCTTCCCACGAATCCTCATCCTCGGGCACTTCGCTCACCTTGAAGGTCACCTGGTTGGGCGTGTCGTGCCATGCATAGCCGCCAGCCCGACCATCGGTACGTCCGCTGAACTCGAGCCAGAAGGCGCTCACAGGCTTGTTGAAGTCCACCTGGATGTACTCCTCGCCCGTCTGGACGGTGAGTGCGCCGGGCGTGTTGGCCACGGAATGGAAGTGGGTGTCCGTATCGCCGTCGATCAGCATATCCACGGTGTTAATGTCGTTCCATGCGCAGTTCGTGGACAACTGGCTGGCAGAGGTAATCAGGCGGTCGTAGCTCTTCGTCGATTTGGCGAGTTTGTCACCAACTTCGGTGAGGTGTGCCAGTTCGGCACCGTTGGTGCGGTCGTTGGTGTAGCCGCTGCCATCGTCGAGCTTATATACCACTGCGTCACCCGAGAGCACAGGATACTCGTCGGTGCCGATATGCTGGAAGAATGCAGGCGTCTCCACGTTGCCCTCGTTCAGCAGATAGCAGAGCTCACCGGTGGCCAGGATGCCCTGGACAGAGTGCTGGCGGATGGTGCCATCGACATTCTTTATCTCCTCGCTGCCGTAGCAGTTGCGCAGGGTACCGGCAGAAGCCAGTGTGGGATAGAGCGCATAGCAGTTGATGAGCGTACCACTGGCAGCCTCGCCGGCAATGGCGTTCACCTGACGGTCGGACGAAGCGAGCTCAATCTTGCCCACCACGTAGATATTCGTCAGCGTCGTGTTGTGTGCCTCGCCAACCACAGCAGCCAGACGGCGTCCGTAGTCGTCGTTGGTGTTCACTACGCGAGCATTCACGACTCCGAGGTTCTTCACCGCACCTCCGGCCACGCGGCCGAAGATACCGGCTTCGATGCTTTCCTCGGTTTCGAAATCAAAGTTCTTGATGACGTGGCCCTGGCCGTCGAACGTACCGGCATAGGGTACACTGCCGGCGTCGCCGTAGTATCCGATGGGCTGATAGCCTACGAGGCCCGTCATGTCGATGTCGGCCGTGAGTCGGGCGTTCACGTTGGTGTTGCCGCTGTTCACGAAGGAACCGAACCAGCGCAGGTTGTGCGATGTAGCCAGTTCGTACCAGCCGTCGGCCGAGCGAGCCACCTCGCCGTCGTCGCCGCCGCAGACAGTGCAGAAGCCGTCCTCGTCAAACTCGTGCGGGTCGCGCAGAGGTGCACCCTCCTCGTTGGCGTATGCCACGTCCTTGGGCGAGCCGTCGCAGAAGAGCGTACCGCGGGCGAACACCTGCTTGTGCGTCGAACTGGGCACGGGATAGAGGTCCTCTCCCAACGTCTGATAGAAGAAGATTTCGCTCTGGTCGCCATTGATCTGGTAGCAGAACTCGCCGCTTGCCAGCTCGTCCTCCGTCACGTTCACGAAGCAGTTCTTCACGGTACCGGCCTGAGTGAGCTGGTCGTAGGTCGTGTAGCAGTTCGTCACATCGGTGCTGGCCGTCTCGCCAAAGAGGCCGTGGTCGGTGCCATGGTTGGTCTCGATGTAGATGTTGCCGACAGCGAAGCAGTTCATGACGTGGCTCTGGTGAGCCTCACCAGCGATGATACCGGCACGCCAAGCCTGGTTGTTCCAATCCTCGTTGATGATCTCGGCATTCTCGATACCCAGGTTCTTGATGGTGGCATTGTAGGTACGGCTGAAGAAGCCGGCCTCGCTACCGTCTGTGCGGTGTACGCGGAGGTTCCTGATAACATGGCCCTGGCCGTCGAACGTGCCCTGATATGTATGGCTACCTACGTCACCATTGCTGTCGGAATGGATGCCGATGGGCATGAAGTCCTCGACGATACCCAAGTCAATGTCGTCGGTAAGCACAGCATTCAGGGCGCCGTTGCCGCCGTTCACCTGCTCACGGAACCATACGAGCTGAGCCAAGTTGCCAATCTGATAGTAGCCGTTCACGATTTCGGGCTTGCTGCCGACATGGAGCTGATAGTACTTGTCAGCCTTGATGTTGTCGATCAGGGCGCGCACTTCCTCCTCAGTGGCCGAACCAGACAGGAAGATGTCGGTGGCATTATCGCTGATTACGATCACCTTGTCGTACTCCTCGGGATTGAGGGTACCATAGGCATCAATCAGGCGATCGCTACAAATCATGAGTTCCGAATAGGCACGCTTGCAGGAGAAGATGCTGGGGAAGACGGGCGCGAACTTCGAGATGGCCTCGTACTTCTCCTGAGGTGTGGTGGCGGCGCTGGCCGTATTGATGCATGCCCGCAGTTCCTCCTTCAGTCCCTCGTAGAAGTTGGTAGCTTCGCTGGGCTCGTAGATGTCGGGCTCGGCATCCTCAATCATGTGGGTGCACATGGTGACGAGTTCGTCAATCACCTTGTCCAGCTCGGCCTGTGCAGCCTCGTCCTCGAAGCTACCCAGATAGAACAGGCGCGTATTGCCGAAGTAGGATGCATTGGAGACATTGTAGATGGCATCGCTGCGCACACCCAGTGTGATGCTGTCATCCTTGACGTAGGCCAGGATGCGATTGTCGAAGTGACCCAGGTCGATGGCATTCGATACACCTGGAATACTGCCCGGAGCATAGCCGATGGGATCGCCATAGTAGTCGAAGCGCTCGGCAAAGTTGCCGGCAATGGCCTCGTAGAGTTCATCTTCGGCAATGAGGTCGCTGTACTGGGTCTTGATGAGGTTAGAGTTGCCGTTGGCAAAGATTTCGCCCACATAGTTGTAGGTGCCGGAAGCCGAGCCGCTGCTCACCTCGGTGTAGCCGCCAATCTGCACTTCGTAGAGTCCCTCCTTCAGTCCCTTGACGGTCTGCTTCATCTCGAAGGGTGCAAAGCCGAAGTGGACAATGCTCTTCGTGGTCTCGGCACTGGCCGTAGCCGTCACACTGGTGGGAGCCTGCGTGACAGTCCATCCGTTGACGTTGTTGAGGAACTTCGCATTCGTAATCATGCTGGAGATGTCCGTACCAGGCGTGTAGCCACCGGAGATGGCGAGGTCGAGCAGGAACTGCACGAAGTTCGTCTCGGTGTTGATGTCGGTGGTGCTGAGTTCACACAGCTCGATGATGTAGCTGTACGAGCCGTGAGGATAAGTCTCGTTGGGCTCAATCTTATCGTTGAGGTAGGCCACAAGCACGTCGCGTGCCTCGCCTTCGATGGTGTTGTCGCTCTCGACGCGAGCCTTCACCTCGGCCACCTTGGCCTGATACAGGGCGTAAGCCTCGGCCGAGCGCTGCAGCTGGGTGCGCTGGCGGGCGAGTCCGTTATACGCGGTCTTGAATTCCTCGAAGCTGAGGCCAGCCAGAGCGGCCAGCGATGTGGCATACTGCTCGGCCAGGCTGCGGGTCACGATGGTCGTCTCCCACTGCTCGGTCTCGGCTTCGATGACGCTGGCGATGAGGTGTGCGAAGTCCTCGGCCGTCACGGCACTCTCGTACGTATCCTCGCCCGACTTATATACCAATCCGTGGCTTGCGTCGCGCACGGGATACATGTCGTCGCCAATGGTCTGGTACCAGGTGGGGTTCATGAAGCTGTTTTTGTTGAGCTTGTAGCAGAGGGCGCCGTTCTCGCACTCCTCGGCAATGTTGGGATAGTTGTTCTCGTCGTAATAGAGACAGTTGTTCAGCGTAGTGCTGTTCATGCCGATGAAGAGGCCCTCGTAGGAGCTCCAGCAATTGGTGAATGACGAAGAGGCACCCTCGCCAGCAAAGCCTGCACACTGCTGGTGCTCGGTGGTGACGCTGAGGTTACCCGTCGTCCACACGTTGTTGACGGTGGCATTGTGAATCTCGCCGCCAACCACACCGGCACGCACGGGACCCGTAGAGTTGTTCACCACGGTGGCATTCGCGAAGCCCACGTTCTTCACCGTACCGCCTTCCACACGGCCGAAGAAGCCTGCCTCGTAGTTGTCATCGACCACGATGTTGAGGTTCGAGATGGTGAAGTTCTGTCCGTCGAACGTGCCGCCGTAGTTCACCTCGTCGAGACCCCAGGTATTGTCGCGGTGCTTGCCCATCGGGGGGAAGTTGGGGATGTCCGTCATGTCGAGGTCGTTCATCAGGCGGATGTTAATCTTGTTGCTTCCCCGGTTCACAAAGCGGCTCAGCCAGCGCAATTCCTGCGGAGTGGTCACCTCGTACCAGCCGTCGGCAGCGGGCTTCACGGCGTAACCCTCCAGACCGCAGACGGTGCAGTAGCCCTCGTCGTCGTACTGGTGGGGAGGAATCACGGCCGTCTCCTCGTTGCTGTAGGTCACGGAGCCAAGGGGCGAGCCGTCGCAGCTCAGTTCACCATTCGCATAGACGCGCTTGTGGGTGCTGTCCAGTACGGGGAACTCGTCGGCGCCGTCACCGAGGTTCTGGTAGAAAACGATGTTCGTCTGGTCGCCGTTGAGCATGTAGCACAACTCGCCGGTGGGAGCCAACTCTTCCACCTCAGCACCTGCGTAGCAGTTCTCGGGGGTGTACGTGTTGTGGGTGAGGAATTCATAGGTCGTGTAGCAATTGTGCAGCGTGGTGTTGGCTGCCTCGCCGGAGATACCACCCTTCTGCTCGTGCTCAGTGACAATCTCGATCGTACCGGCGGTGAACAGGTTGCTCACGTTGCAGACATGCATTTCGCCTGCAATCACACCAGCACGGATGGGGTCGCCTAAGTGGTCGGCATTCGTGCGCTTGCCGTTGTTGATGATGGTGGCATTCACGACACCAAAGTTCGTGATGGTGGCACCATTGCTGGCACGGCTGAAGAGGCCGGCCTCGCTGCCGTCGCTGATTTCCACCCGCAGGTTGCGGATTACATGGCCCTGTCCATCAAACTTTCCGGTGAAGTTTCGCTGCGCGCCATCGTCGGCATAGAGGCCGATGGGCGTGAAATTGACATTCTCGAGGTCGATGTCGGCCATCAGCTTTCCCCACGCGTCATGTTTCTCGTCATTGACGTAGGCCGAGAAGTCAATCAGGTCTTGCGCAGTGTAAATCTTGATGTAGCCATCAGTGTCCTGCTCAAGAGCCGATGCAGCACACACTCCGAAGAAGAGCGCTGCAAGGAGAGAGTAGATTCTCTTTCTCATAATGATAGAATCCTGAACCCAATCTGTGTACTTGCGCCTGCTGCCGGACGGGTTCGTTATTCCGGCGCCGACGACTATCTAATTATTATCTATATGTTGTGCCGATGCCAAGTTTCACTGGACAAGAACCTTGCGTCCACCAGTGATATACACACCCCGCGGAAGCGAAGCAACACCCACAAGGGGCGTAGCGTCGGCAGAACGCCACATGCGGCCCATGAAGTCGTAGATGGCAGACGCATCGTCGGCAGAGGACGACTCGCCCATCGGACGCACTCCCACAGAGCCATCGGTGCTGAACTGATACGTACCTGAACCCAATTCGTAGATGATGCATCCGTCGGCAAAGCCCACGCGGGTAACCCCCTCGGCTTCGGCCACGGGGCGTCCGCTCTCGAGCACTACGGCATCCTCGCTCACGACAGGCAGACGCAACGTTGCCGTAGCATTAGCAGGTACAGTACAGGAGTACGTAAGCGACTTGCGGTCGGGTGCCGTCCAGCCTGAGGCAATAGTACCATAGCGACTGCGGTAGGAGCCGTTGGCGCTGGTGATAAGTGTCTGGCCTTTGGGCAATGTAATGCGGCGGTCCGGTTGTGGTTGCAGTATGATGTGGCGGAAGCCTGGCTGTGCTTCATCCGGCTCGATGCCAAGCACATAGCGAAACATCCACCCGCCAACGGCACCATAGGCATAATGATTGAACGAGTTCATGCCAGGGTCGCCGAAACCCGACTCGATGGTGTATGAGTTCCAGCGCTCCCAGATGGTAGTGGCCCCCTGATCGACGCTGTAGAGCCACGACGGGCAGTTGCGCTGCAGAAGCAGGTCGTAGGCATAGTCGGTCAGTCCGAAGCGGGAGAGCGTGGTGTTAATGATACCCGTACCCACGAAGCCTGTGCTGAGGGTGTAGTTGTTGGAGCGTATAGCCTGCATGAGACGCGTCCTGAAACGGTTCACCTCAGCTTCGTCAGCAAGCAGGTTGAAGTCCAATGCCAGCAGGAAGGCAGTCTGCGAAGTCTGCTTCACCGTGGGTGTGATGTAGCGGCTACGGAATTCGTTGCGGATGTTGTTGTAGAGCGTCTCATAGTTTGCTGCCTTACGGGCGTAGGTGTCGTTCTCGCTGGTGCTCAGTGCGCGCGCCATCTTGGCCATAAGCTGTGCGTCATAGGCATAATAGGCGACGCTGACGTATCGTGTCTCAGTGGGAGCGAAAGAGAGCCAGTCGCCGTAGGCCAGTCCGGCACCTTGATATTTATATCCGTCGCCTGTCTGCGTAGCAAGCCAATTCATGTACTTCTCCATCGAAGCAAAGTTCTCGCGCAGAGCTTCCTTGTCGCCAAACATGAGGTAGATGTTCCAGGGTACCACGATACCCGCATCGCCCCAGGCCGAATTGCCATGACCGACCCAATTGTAGGGTGCCACGTCGGGATAGGCTCCGTCGGAACGTTGCGAGTCGCGCATGTCCTGCATCCACTTACGATAGAACGATTCGGTATCGGCAATGTACATGCCCGTCTGAGAGAATATCTGCGTGTCGGCAGTCCATCCCAAACGTTCGTCGCGTTGAGGACAATCGGTGGGAATGCTCAGAAGATTGCCGCGCTGTCCCCATTGGATATTAGAGAACAGCTGGTTCACGAGGGGATTGCTGGTAGTGAACGACCCGGTGTCGTCGGTCGAGGAGCTAATAGGCTGTGCTTCAATGGCGAGCAGTTCAACATCGTCGGAGGGCAATATCTCGCAATAGCGGAAGCCATAGAACGTCGTGCTGGGTTCGTACTGTTCACCCTCGGCACGTCCCGCAAGGGTATAATATAGCTGCGCCTTGGCTGAACGGAGGTTGGCCAGATAGAGTGACCCGCCGGGACCATCATTGCCACGACTGCGGCTACCCGTGTCATTAAGCATCTCGGTGAAGCGCAGGCGAAGGCGATTGCCAGCCTGTCCGCGCACCTTGAAGCGTACCCATCCCACGATGTTCTGACCGAAGTCGAGGATGACGGCCTGTCCCTTGCGTATGGTGAATTGGCTGCCCGAGGGAGTGTCCACAATGTTTATCATACCGAAGTCGGTGCCCGTACTCTTGCTGCCTTCGTACACCGTGGCCGACTGTACATGCTGCACCTTGTCGCGGAGTTGCATGACGTAGCCGCCAGTGAAGGCATTTATCTGGCCGGAGAAGTCGGTATTCTGCGTCACGCCGTTCCACTGGCTGTCATCGTAAGCCGCAGTGGTCCAAGCCGACTCGAGGCGTGCATCGTATATCTCACCGTCGTAAATCTCGCCAGACTTCAGCGCACCGTTCTTCGAAGAGAGCCAACTGAGGTCGGACACGATGGTTTCGCGGGAGTCATCCTCGTAGGTGACTACCAGTTTGGCGATGAAGCCCGTCTTGGGTGACCCATAGATTCCATGCATTACGGCACCGGCCCACCATCCCGGCGTGACAATCGCACCAATGGCATTAGCACCTTCAGCAAGAAGCGTAGTGACATCATGCGAGGAATAGAAGACGCGCGACCGATAGTCGGTCCATCCGGGCTTCAGCTCTTCATAGATGGTGGAACCGTCGGACTGCACATGACCCACACGCTGTCCGTTGATGAAGACATCATAGACACCGAGACCCGAGGTATATAACTTGGCCGTACGTACAGGCTTGGCAAGCGTAAAGGCCTTGCGGAACATCGGGATGCCATAGGACTGCGCCTGCATAATCTTTTTCTCGCCCGAGCCCGAATAGGCATGGCACATACGGCTGCCGGCCTTTTCCTCAATGAAGGCATCGTAGAATAAATCGGAGGAGACACCCTCAAAGTCCTCGTTCACCACAACAGAAGTATTGCCCTGCTCATCGTAGTTGGTGAGACAGAGGTTGTCGAAATATGCTTCCTCTCCCCCACCACTGGCATCGATACGCATGCCAATGTCGCCCAACACGGCAGTGCCCGAAGCGTCCACGAACGTATCAACAAGCTTCTGATCCACGTAGGTACGGATTGTACCGTCCTGAACCTCGATACGATAGTGATGCAGATGGCCCACAAGTTCGTCTTTCGTGAACTGGGTGAACTCACTGTCGTTATACGTCAATTTTCCACCGATATACACATGGCGGCGCACGGCAGGATTAGAGTAGTCCTTACAGTTGATTTGCCACATGTGGTAAGTATTCGATGCGGTGCAAGCAAAGATAACCGAAGCGCTCGCCTTGACGAGATACATATCGTAGTCGAGGGCATAGTGGACATGGCCGTCGCCAGTGAGCGCTCGCTGCCATGCGAGCACCTGACCGCTGGTGGAGCCGACAAGACGCATCTTTCCGTTGGTCACAGTGCCAGCCGAGAAGCTGTTGCCGGAAGAAAAGTCCTCGGAGAAGAGTACCGTACCATCGTCCTTTTTCACCACCACATCGTCATACACTCCGATTTCAGCCTGCTGGTCTGCCTCAGCATTTGCCTCGCGCATGCCAATCTTGCCGTACTTGAAATTGCCAGTGCGCGAATCGACAAGCACATTATTAATATATGTGCGCGCACGCGAAGCATCCGTCACTACGATACGCAGCAGGAACTCGTCGGTGTTATTCAAGGCCACCTTGCCCGAAAGGTTCACATTCGCCAGGCAGGCGGCCGAACCACCACTCCACTGATGGGGACGCAAACGCGGATAGCTGCCTTCGGTGTTCAACTGCCAGAAGTAGAAGTTGCCCTCGTCCTGCATGGCAAAGCATATGCCGGCGGCCGCCTTCTCGATGCGCACTCGCGCCTCGACGATATAATTCTTAATTTCCTCAACCTCCTCGCCACTCTTGAGGTCGGATGCCTGAATCCACATTGCAGGCGTCAAGGGATTCTTGGACGAAGACATCAGTCCCGTGTCAAAGTAAGCAATCTCTGAAGATGTGGCCTCGTTGCCTTTGTTGTCCCAGACGGTAACACGCCAGTAGTAGCGTGTGGACGGACGCAAAGTAAAACCTTTAACCGTCACACCCACCGATTCGGACGACTGTATGGTGCCCGAATCCCACACGACGTTTGTGCCTTCGGCATCGGAAGTGAGCTGCAGTTTGTAAGCCGTTTGCACCACACCTCGCTCGTCGGACTGAAGTTGCCACGAGAAGAGGGGGTGAGCAGAATCAACACCTTGAGGATTCAGCAACGACTGGACACGAAGATAGTCCACCCGCAACGCAGAGGCCTGAGCCGCACAGAAAAACATTAGGAGGAGAAATACAGCTTTTTTCATATCAAAATTTATCATATCGAACGATTTCGGGGACAAAGGTATATTATTTAGAGGAGGGCTACAGTATATTATTTGACATAAAAGTATAGACAAATGACATATTCGAGTGCGTCACTTTTCTCAGTGAAATGACAATATACCACGGATCGGAAGCCACGCCACCTTCAGCAATGTGCCGCTCGGTCCGCAGCGACTCGCCGCGAAAAACGTTACGAAGGTAAGCCTTAATGCTCTGGTCCTTTGCGAAAGGACGGGACACCACGATGGGAATGTTGAGTCGGAGCGGACGACAATAACTGGTGAATGGCACTATTTCTTAACAAACTTCACGGTGCACTGATTTCCATCGTCGTCGGAAAGCCGTGCCACATACACTCCAGGAGCCAGCATCCACAAGCGGACTTGCTCCTGCCCTTCAGCGATGTGATAGCCCTCGCGCATAGCAAGGCGACCATCGAGCGTGTAGATGGCAAGCGTCGCATCAATCTCCTCCTCGCTCTTCAGGACAAGCATGTCCTGACGATAGATGAGACCAAGACTGCCGGAATGGGCCATATCGACGCCCACTCCTCCTTGGGGATGCTCGGTGGGCACCCAAGGCGTCGTGTAGGAATTCATCTTGTTGGCTGCATCGATCGTGGGGCGATACATACGGTAGAGCTTGCTTCCTCCGTCGGGGAATCGCCCGACACTCTCGCCACCTTCGTGCGCACAATAGATGAGCGTATCGGCCCACTCGCCGTTTGGTGCCGAAAGGAATATGTACTGATTGTTCTCGTTGCCCAGCTTGAAGTTGGCATGCAACTGTGTCTTTGTAGGCAATTTGTCACACCAAATCACCTTATAGCCATTGGCCGGAATGATGGTGCTGACGCCAGTGCCCTCGGACGAGATGCGATACTTTCCGGGATCCATATTGTCGTCCGAAAGGTACATACCCTCGAGGTCGATGTCCTTGTCGGTTACATTGTAGAGCTCCACCCAGTCGTTCTTCTTGTAGTATTCGTTCACGAAGACGCTGTTGCCTGCGCTTACCTCATTGATGACTACGGGACAGAGGATTTCCTCGTCTGGTTCGTAGCAAGCGACAAGCTTGAGCACATCGTCGCTTATCGTGGGCATAGTCATTTCCTCGTCGCTGCTCATCAGTTCACCTTCGGGGCTGTCTTTGTGCCATCCGACAAAGTGATAGCCCATTGGAGCCAATGCGCGAAGTTTGGTAGGCGCATAGAGTCGTCCGTTGAAGTAGCCCGTAGTGACGGTTTGTCCGTTGATTTGAAGGCGAGCATGCGGGATGTTGGCCTTCATCTCGATTTTCTGTCGCTTGGCCTGCGATAGCTTGTAGGTGCCTGTATTGCGCAAGGCGCTATGCATGGAGCCGGCATGATTGCTCAGCTTGTCTATCACTTCGTTGGCCGTTCCCCAGGGCGACACGTTGCGTCCAAGATAGCCCGACTCTCTCACCTGCATCGGATAGGCGATGGTGGCCAGTCGGTTGATGGTTGACGTACACCGATCGGGATCAAATACAGAGCCGGAGACAATGCAGAAGGCATCGATGAAGTGGCGGCGGAAGTCGTCGTTCTGCAGAAGGTTCTGGAACAGCGGCACCAACTCGACTTCGCGCGTATAGTGCGACACACCGGGCACGTCGAACAACTGGCAGAAGGTGTACCACCGGCGTCCGGCAAAGGCGCTGAACGGATTGTCGTAGGAGAAAGTGAGGTCCACGTCGTAGAGTACGAAGCGGAACTTGCCACCTTCGCGGATTGGGCGCCAGCCCTTGCAGTTGTTCTGTGGCCAATCGACATTGCAGAGGTAGAACTGGATGGCCATGTAATTGCACAATTCATCCACATCGAGACGTTCCATAATCTCTTCATACACATCGGGATTGTATGCCCGAGCACTCATTTCCACCAGATCCGTCCAGGCATCCCGCGTACCGCACATCTGAATGTAGCAGGAGTCGCAGTCGATCTCGAACATGTCGATTTCGTCGTCGTCCAGACCGAAGTTTGCATAGACATTATGCCGGTTGTTAGGTTCGCGCATATTGATGGTGCCCATGAACTGACCGTTGATGTAGTGGCACACAGGCTGATAGTTCTGCAGGTCGATGTCGATGCCGCTCGTCCGCACGATGGACTGCAGGGCTGCATCACGAATTCGACATAGGTAGTCGTTACCTCCACAGCGGAACTGGAGCATCTTGTGCTTGAGGAACGGTCTGTCGGGGAACATTTGACTCGGCATGAAGTCCTGTCCTTCGTACTTCTTGGATGCCTTCACCTTGAAGCTAAATGGCGTGAAGCCTTTGCTATGGCCGCCACACCGACTCAGTTCGCCCTCGATGTTCAGCATGCATCCGCCGTCCTTGTCAAAAATCTCCAGATTCACCGGCCTGTCCCAATCCTGATTCCAGTTGCAATATTCCGAGGTGCCCTTGCCTCGACGTCCATTGGTGCCCTTCACGAAGACGCCAATCTTGTCGCCGTAGAGATTGTCGGGCGTAGTGACGAGCGAGACGACAGGGATGTTGAAGTTCTTGTCCTTGCGAATAAACGAACGGGTAACCACAGGGCTGCTGAGCTCGCCATCCTTGAAGAGGCGGAAACGATAGATGGTGGTGAATGCCACGCGGAATTCGCCTGCAGGGCTGGTTGTGCCGTTCTCAAGCGTAGGGATGGTGCCGTCGATGGTATAGCGCAGTGTGGCGCCCTCAGGAATATTCACGTTGAAGGCGACCGTGCGCGTGAAAACTTGGCTCTCGACGCTCACTTCGGGTGCAGGGAGACGCGTTTCGCAGAAAGTCGAGTTGTTATTCGTGGCGCCAGGCGAAGGCTGGCCAGTATAGGCCCACTGCGCTGCCCCGTCGTGGACGCGAGCGTAGCTGCATCGTGAGATGGCCTCGGGATACTGCACCACCTGCTGAATCACGCCATTCTCGTCCGACAAATAGACCCGGCCTCCGTCGCAGTCCAGTTTCATGTCCAGTTGCTTGGGCCAGTACGGGCTGTGATGGCCAAGCCACAATGTAGCGAAGCCGCGAGGGGGCACTGGGGTGTCATACTTGATGTGCACCTTCTTCAGATTGGCCGACTCGTCGCTGAGCCACATTCCTTGCAGGTTCTGCTCCTTCGTCGATGAGTTGTACACCTCAATCCAGCTTCCGTAGTTCCAGGTGGGGTCGATGACTTCTTCCACGTTTGCCACCATGATTTCGTTGATACGGAGTACGCTGATGGCCTGCGCTCTCATCTGTTGTCCACACAGGCACAATACGATGAGGGTACCTATTCGCCAACTTGCATCTTTTATTGACTTCATTACTTTCTGTTGTTATGCTACGTCGTTAAGGTCAACATATTTTATATATGACAATCCTCGAGGGGTAAGGTTTAAGGTGGGTTCTATTTTTGCCCGGCTCGCCAGATTCCACACTCCATCGTGACGGGCAATGCCACTCCGGCAAGCGGGATGAGGATTGGCCGGCGATACATCATTACGTATTCTCAGGCTTCCTCATCTGCACGATGGTGCTCGGTGCCAGTTCGGCATTCCTGCGGTCGGTCTGCGTCACTACGCGCGCAGCGAGCTGCATGAACGCCTGCCCCGTGGGCTGCTCGGGATGCAGGGCAGCAGGCTCGCCCTCGTCGCTGCTCTGGCAGATGCTTTCCACGACGGGAATCTGTCCCAGCAGCGGGATGTTCATCTCTGCGGCCAGCCGGCTAACGCCCTCGCGTCCGAAGAGATAGTATCGCTCGTCAGGATGCTCGGCCGGAGTGAACCATGCCATGTTCTCTACGAGGCCCAGGATGGGGACGTCGATTTTCTCGTTCCTGTACATATTTATACCCTTGCGCGCATCGGCCAGCGCCACATCCTGGGGAGTGCTGACGATGACCGCACCGGTCAGGGGGATGGTCTGCACGAGGGTGAGGTGAATGTCGCTGGTGCCGGGAGGCGTGTCGAGGATGAAGTAGTCGAGGTCGCCCCAGTGGGCATCGCCGATGAGCTGCTTCAGCGCATTGCTGGCCATGCCTCCGCGCCAGATGGTGGCTTGGTCGGGCTCGACAAAGAAGCCGATACTGAGCACCTTCACGCCATACTTCTCGACGGGAATGATGAGGTCGCGATTGTCAATCGACTCGCTGTAGGGGCGTGCGTTCTCGATGCCGAACATCTTGGGAATGCTGGGGCCGAAGATGTCGCAGTCGAGCAGGCCGACACGATGTCCCAGCCGCGCAAGGGCGATGGCCAGGTTGGCCGCCACGGTGCTCTTGCCCACGCCGCCTTTGCCACTCGACACAGCGATGATGTTTCTCACGCCAGGGAGCAGGTCGGGGAGATCGGGACGCGGAGCCTGCAATGCCTTTGTGGCTATCTCCACCTCGACGTCATGATGGACGTAGGCATGGATGGCAGCCTCGCACGCCTTGGTCACCGATTTCATGAAGGGGTCGGTGGGCTTGTCGAAGATGAGAGTGAAGCTGACGTGCAGGCCAGCGATACGCAGGTCGTCCTCGACCATGTGCATCTCCACGATGTTCTTTCCCGTGCCGGGATAGCGCACCGTCGAGAGGGCATTCATGATAAGGGCAGGATAGATGGTTCCGTCGCTCATGCTTTCGCGGGAGATGCTGATGTTTTGTTTCTCGGGCATATTGTGCATTTTTTATTCAATATTCTTTATTCACGGCTTCAAAAACCTTGTCGGAGAGAGGGCGGAGGTTGCTATTTCCCGGTTTCCTTTCCACTGCGCTTGGGGCGATGGTAGCTGCGGTATTCGTCGAGGGGAATCTCCACATCGGGTTCCGCAAGCGTTCCCTCCTGCGGCAGTCGGAAGCAGAGGTACTTGATGTCGATGCCCTGCTGTCGCCACATCTGTTCGTAGTAAGTCTGAATGGCAGCTGCATGGCTAAGCAGGCCGTCATGGGCTTCGCGTCCGGCATAGAGGTTGTCGGTGCAGGCCAGCGTAGGGATGCCGTTGGCGCGAAGCAGTTCGCAGGTGTATGTAAACAGGAAGCGGCTGTCGGTCTTCAGGTGCACCAGTCCGTCGGGCTGCATGAAGCGACGGTATCGCTCCAGGAAAGAGGTGCTTGTAAGCCGCTTGCTGGCCTTCTTCATCTGAGGGTCGGAGAAGGTGAGCCATATCTCGCTCACTTCGCCCGGAGCAAAGAACTGGTCGATGAACTCAATCTGAGTGCGCAGGAATCCCACATTCTGCATCCCCGTCTCGAGGGCCTCACTGGCTCCCGTCCACATGCGAGCGCCCTTGATATCGACGCCGATGTAGTTCTTCTCGGGCACCATGCGACCCAATCCGACGGTGTATTCGCCACGGCCGCATCCCAGTTCAAGCACAATGGGAGCGTCGTTGTGGAAGAAGTCCTTGCGCCAGCGGCCACGCAGAGGGAACTCCCCCTCGCGGGGCAGCGCGGCGAACGGGCACTCCACGACAAGCGGATTCTGTGCCATATCCGCGAATTTCTGCAGTTTACCTTTTCCCACTGTTATTCATTGAACATTGACCAGCCTTCCTCTAAATCTCCTCCCAAAGGAGGAGACTTCCCACCCCCTCTCCTTAAGGAGAGGGTCGGGGAGAGGCCAACCCTTGAACCCTTGAACCTTTGAACTTTTGAACTCTTGAACCCTTGCCTCCTCTCCTACTTCTCGAAGCTGAATGAGGTGGTACCGATGTTATGTCCGTCGGCGAAGATGTCCACCCGGTAGGTGCCGGCGCTCAGCGTCTCGGCTACGTCCCAATACACGGTCACCTGCTGTTCCTCGCCGGTGTATTCGATGTCCTTTCGGATGCTGTATTCCAAGGCGCGGTTCTCATACTGGAAGGTCCCACCCTTCGTCAGCACGTCGCCTGTGGGCGTAGCGATGCGCAGGTAGATGCTACGGATGCCGGTCGAGGCCGTCACGTTTCGGGCCACCGTGAAGGAAATGACAAACTTCTTCACGTCCTTGATCTTTTTGGCCTCCTTGCCGCGCTTGTTACGTCCCTCGGCACGAATGCCCGTAGCGTCCAGTTGGCTGGCAATCTCCACCTTGCTCGAGAGCGTCTCGTTCTCGGTGCTTAGGTTGGTGATGTGCTCCTGCGCCTGACGGTTCTGCGTCTTCAGGTTCGAGTTTTCCTTTGCGAGCGCCTCGTTCATGCGGTTTAGCGAGTCGATCTGCAGCACATAGCTGCGCAGCACTTCGCGCAGGGTGGCCAGTTCCTTTTTCAGTCGCATGATCTCGGCCGCGTCGCTGCTCTTCACGCGCTTCAGTTCCTCGAGCAGTTCCTCGGTGCGCTTCTGCTCCTGTTCGAGCTGTGCCACGAGCGAGTCGTTGTTTATCTGCATCTTCATCTCGTTGTACTGCATGGCAAACTGCTCATACTCGTTCTCCATTTCGCGCTTGTCCATCTCGGCAAGCTCCAGCATCTGGTCGCTCTCCTTTTTCTGCTGGCGAATGTGATAGGCCATGTAGGCAATGACGCCGCACAGCAGCACCAGCGCGACCACGGCTGCGATTAGAAGGCTTTTCCTGTTGTTCATCTCTGTTTTCAATTCACGATTCATAATTCCGACGCCCCCTAAAGGGGAGGGGGCAGGATAGAGGCTTCCCTCAATCCGCGCGCAAAGGTACGGCTTTTTTTCGGGGCGGCAAAGAGTTTGCCTCCCAACTTCTCTTTTTTAAGAAGATTTAAGTATAGCGCCCAGTGCCTCTCCCATAGTTCCCAACTTTTTTTAGGCATCTTTACCCTTAGCACCTTCGGCTCGGCTGTGTTGAACAGACTCCTCCCGATGGCCTTGTTCCCGCATCAGCCCATCGTGTCTGGCATAGAAAAGAAGGCGCAAAAGACGAAAATTTCATTCAAAATTTGCCAAACAGCCTACATGCCTACATAAAAACGCTTGAAACCCGCATGTATAAAGGGATTGCGACGAATCCAAGCCTACATAAAGCCTACATAAAGCCTACATAAGCCTACATAAAACCTACATTCGGACTCACTCCCCATTTATGTATGAAGTATGTAGGCATCATGTAGGCTTTATGTAGGCTTTATGTAGGCTTTATGTAGGCTTGAAATTTTGCAACTTTTTGTACTACAGAAATTTAAAGGCATTTTATGTAGGCATGTAGGCTGAAAGGCCATTTTCAAAAAAAATTTTCGTCAAAACAGGCCTGACATTTCAGCGAAAACTTGCGCAAGTAAGCTGATTTGTCACGGCAAGAAAAGGTCTCTACTTGCGCAAGCAGAGGCGTTTACGACAGCAAGCAGAGCCTCATGCGACAGCAAGCAGAACCTCATGCGGCGGCAAGCAGGAGACGATGCGGCAGCAAGCAGAAGACGAAACGACACACAGGCGACGACAAGGCAGGCATTGTATTCAACGGCCTTTTCATCTCGGATCCTTATCCCGACGAAGACTGGGCAGGCAGCACCAAGCGCAGTATGTATGTAGATATGGTTTGAATGAACGCGGTGGAACCAGTAGCTAAGCCCTCGCGATCGCTCGAGAGGCTACAGGCTGCCTTCCCTGATTATGAATGGGAGGAGGGACACTCGGGTGTGCTTCTGCCCGAAGAAATCGCAGAGGCGTTGGACAAGATGTAAAAATTATTTAGTCCTTAGTGCATAGTCGAGTTTCACCGACCATTCTTCCGCCCGACACTTACTGCCGCTTGTTCAAGAATCGCCAAACGCAAACCAATCCTCAAATCTTTAAATCCTTAAATCCTCAAATCTTTAAATCCCCTTAGTCTCTAAAGTACACTCTCTTGACGCGCGGACTGACTCCTGTGAGCACCTCGTAGGGGATGGTGCCGATGACGTCAGCGAGAGCCGAGGGGGAGAGTTGCTCGCCGAAGATGATGGCGGTGTCGCCCTCGCGGCAGGGGATATCGGTGACATCGACCATGCAGACGTCCATACAGATGTTTCCAACGTAAGGTGCAGGATGTCCGGCAACGAGGCAGTAGCCTGCACGGTTG
>JAILBW010000049.1 GCA_024680695.1 Bacteroidaceae bacterium | reverse complement strand
AGCCTTCGGTGCTACACGATGGAGCATCTTCTGGGGTTTCATCCGCGAGGCATGGCTGCTCACCACCATCTGCGTCATCATCGGCTGCATCATCTACTTCCAGTTCGCCGCCACAAAGGGCCTCTTCGACAGCTTCACCAGCCATAATCCTGCCGTCCGTCTTTGGTTCGACGACTTCGGCACACACTTCATCGTCGTGTCGCTCTTTGTGTACATTATTATATTATGTACCGTCCTCATCGGCACCGTCATTCCCGCCTGGCGCATCTGCAGCAGCGAGGTTACGGAATCACTGAGAGAAGAATAAGATTTGTGGGGATTGACGGATTCTTGCAAAAGAAACTTGTGGGGATTGGAAAGTCTTACTATCTTTGCACCGTCAACGGGCTTTGCCCTAAATCGTAAATAGTAAATCATTAAATAGTAAATCATCAAGGTGATACTCGTAGTTGACGACGACAAACAGATACGCATCTCGCTGAAGCTTATCCTGGAGCGCAACGGGTATGAGGTAGCGCTGGCCGAAGAGCCGAAGGAAGCTGTCAGGATTATCCGCGACATTCCTGCCGTGGAACTGGTGCTGATGGATATGAACTATTCTCGCGCCACAGACGGTTTTGAGGGCCTGACGCTGCTGAAGCAGATAAAGGTATTCCGTCCCGACGTACCTTGCATCCTGATGACGGCCTGGGGCAGTATCGAGCTGGCAGTGCGGGGAATGCGGGCCGGTGCCTTCGACTTCATCACCAAGCCCTGGGACAACGGGGTGCTGCTGGAGAGAATACAAACAGCCCTGACACTCAAGGGAAGAGTCTCTTCGTCTGCTGACAAGAATGGGGACAGTTCAGGGTCTGTCATCGGCAAGTCGCTCGGCGGCATTTTTTCCACCATCAGCCGTGTGGCTCCCACCAACGCACCCATCCTCATTACGGGCGAGAGCGGAACGGGCAAGGAACTCATTGCCGAAGCCGTCCATCGCCAGAGTCGTCGCGCCAACGGGCCATTCGTGAAGGTGAATCTGGGCGGCATCTCCTCCTCGCTGTTCGAAAGCGAGATGTTCGGCCACAAGAAGGGTGCCTTCACGGATGCCTCAAGCGACCGCATCGGCCGGTTCGAGTTGGCCAAGGGCGGCACCATCTTCCTCGACGAGATCGGCGAGCTCTCACTTGCCAGCCAGGTGAAGCTCCTGCGAGTGCTGCAGGACCAGACCTACGAGGTGCTGGGCGACAGCCACACTCGCCGAACGGATGTCCGCGTAATCTGTGCCACCAATGCCGACCTGCGCCAGATGGTGGGCGAACACACCTTCCGCGAGGACCTCTTCTATCGCATCAACCTCATCAACCTGCACTTGCCGCCCCTGCGCGAACGCCGTGAGGACATACCGCTCCTCGTCGATCATTTTCTTTCTGAGGCTTGCCGCGCCAATGGCCTGCCCCGCATCACTGCATCGGACGATGCCATCGACTATCTGCAGACACTGCCGTTTCCCGGCAATATCCGCGAACTGAAGAACTTGGTGGAAAGGGCACTGCTGATGCATGCTCCTGCCGCCGGCCAGCTCGGCAGGGCAGACTTTGCAACCCTGGCCCAAAGGGAGGCGCCTCTGTCTGTGTCGCTAACGGATTCCCCGGTTTCCCTCGACACCATAGAGCGTAACGCCATTGCCGCCTGCATCCAGAAGCACAACGGCAACCTCTCGCTCGTAGCCAAGGAACTGGGCATCAGCCGCGGTGCACTCTACCGAAAGATTGAGAAACATCAACTCTAAAGGTTTTGTCATAATTCGTCAGCACACCACTTTTCCCAAACTCAATAACTCAAAAACTCAATAACTCAAAAACTCCCAAACTCAATAACTCAAAAACTCCCAAACTCCCAATTGAAACTCCGCCACTACTTTATCATACTGACCTTGTGCATCGCAGCACTGGCCGCCGTTGCGCTCTATGGCACTCTCCACAGCCATCCCCGCCTGTTCTACACGACGGAGGGGTTCATAGTCCTGCTGGCACTATACTTGTGGTTCTTCTACAAGAAGACGCTGCGTCCCTACGATACGCTCGTGGGCGGCATGGAACTGGTGCGCGACCTGGACCTGACGACTCGTCTGGCAATGACTGGCCAGCCCGAAACGGACGTCATCGTCCGCACCTTCAACGAACTGCTTGCCCGCCTGCGTAGCGAACATCTGAGTCTGGAGGAGCAATACACATTTCTCAGCCTGCTCGTCGAAGCCTCCCCCATGGGCATCGTGCAATGCGACCTGGACGGAAAAACCATCTCCATGAACCCCGCCGCCCGCCAGATGGTGTCGCCCTACATCAAAGAGGCCATGCAGAAGCTGCCCCTCGATCAGGAAACGACCGTACGGCTGCCCGGCGAACCGCAGTTCTTCCGCATCAGCCACCTCTCCTTCCCCGACCGTGGCTATCGGCATCCCTTCTTCCTGATAGAATCCCTCACCGACGAAGTGCGTCGGGCCGAGAAGGCAGCCTACGAACGCATCATTCGCATGATAGCCCACGAGGTGAACAACAGCGTGGCCGGAATCATCGGAAACCTGCCGGCCGGCGAGTCCGACCGACTTCGCGCCCTCTCCGCCTTTGTCACCCGATTTGCCGAAGTGGTGAAGATTCCACGGCCGCAGCTGCAACTCTGCGACCTGAGCGAGGAGGTGGAGGCATGTCGGCCCTTCCTCGAGAGCCTCTGCACTGCCGCCCGCATCCGCCTGGAATTTCACCTCACCGACGAGGCCATTCCTGTACGTCTCGATACAGTCCTCTTCCAACAGGTGCTCATCAACATCATGAAGAATGCCGTCGAGAGCATTGGAGACACAGACGGACTCATCACCATCACGACATCGCCGTCCCAACTTGTCATTACCGACAACGGTCACGGCATCCCGCCTGCGGTGGCCCAGAATCTCTTCACTCCCTTCTTCTCCACGAAGCCCCAGGGGCAGGGAATCGGCTTGCTACTCATCCGAGACATCCTCACGGCCCACGGTTGCACCTTCAGTCTGCTCACCGACCCCGAGGACCACCTCACACGCTTCACCATCCACTTCCCTGCATAGGTGGCTCGCTTCGACTCGTCCCGAGCAGAAGCAGGCTCGACGATAGTCAAATGCAAAATGCAAAATGCAAAATGCAAAACTGCTTGCTGCCGCAGAGTGTCCTGCTTGCTGTCGCAGAGTGTCCTGCTTGCTGTCGCAGAGTGTCCTGCTTGCTGTCGCAGAGACGACCGCTTGCTGTTGTAGAAACGCTTGTTTCCTGTCGCAAAAACGCCTTTTTCCCTCGATTTTGCCCGATTTTTAGGCATTTTTGCCGAAAAATGAAGCCTCTGACAAGGCAAAACGAATGTTGTTCACGCCTATCGATGAGATTATTCCGCTAATATTAAAGGCTTTACGAAATCTGCGTGACAATTGGGACAAAGGACAGTGCGTTTTTTCTCTCGATTTTCGGAAACGAGGAGGGTGAGAGTACCAAAATTAACGGGCCGCCAGTATATAGAGGTATAAATATTATTGAATAGTAATATATTAATAGTAACGTGAGTTCGACGAAATATAATTGCCTGT
>JAILBW010000047.1 GCA_024680695.1 Bacteroidaceae bacterium | reverse complement strand
GGGCATCGACTACCACGACCCCGACAGCCATCCCGTGCCTGCGTTCGAAGCCTACTTCTCCACCTATGCCACCCATCTTCGTCTGCGTCCGGGACAGCAGCTCCACTTCGAGCTCGGACGCGCCATAGTGGCCCAGTGCGGCAGCCTCATCGCACGCTGCCTCTACGTCAAGCAGGGTACCGCCAAGCAGTTCGTCATCCTCGACGCTGGGATGACCGACCTTATCCGTCCGGCACTCTACGATGCACACCATCGGGTGGAGAACCTCACGGGACATGGCGGAGAGCAGATATACGACATTGTGGGTCCCATCTGCGAGAGCAGTGATGTCTTTGCCCACGACCAACATCTGCCTGAGACCCGCCGCGGCGACCTCATTGCCATCCGCTCGACCGGAGCCTACGGCGAAACGATGGCCAGCCAGTACAATTGTCGCCGACTCCCCAAGGGATATACAACGGATGAACTGGGTTAGCAACCTAAGCATATTTCAAAGGTAATTGTTTGGGTTAAATGCAGACGTTCACACTATGCGCAAGGTGCAAAACAGGGGATAATCGCGGTTATGCTGCGTAGCATACAAAAAGCCCAGTGAGGAAACACACTCCCCTCACTGGGCCGATTGATTTCCATGCGACGCAGATGGCTCGCATGCTTGTACCTATTCTATCCTATCACTCATTCGCTGCTCCCTCGTAGTACTGCAATATCCTTGCAGCTGCCTCGGGATTGTTCGTAGTGATATAGTCGATGCCCATGTTGTTCATCTCGATGATCTCCGACTCGCCGTCGATGGTCCACACATTGGTGGTCATACCCAGTTCGCGTGCCGAGGTCACCCATGTAGGATTGCTGCGGAACTTGGCGGCCGTATAGTCGAGCCCCATGATGCCAAACTCGTAGAGCTGTGCCGGCGAGCGGTCTCCGTTCAGGTAGGCCACATGTGCCTCTGGATCGTCCTGCACGATACGCTTGCAGATGTCCAGACTGAAAGCGATATACTCCACACGGTCGCGCAGTCCCATGCGGTGCACCATGTTCACTGTGGAGTCGGCGGCGGCCTGTCCGCGGGCCGGGTCGCTGTGCGTTTTGATTTCTATGATTAGCTTCGTGGGTCCGTCGTCGGCCTTCACCATATTGAGCAGGTCCTCGAGCGAAGGCATCTTCTCGCCATTGGAGAGCGTGAGAGCTTTCACCTGTTCGGAGGTGGACGTTTCGAGCCGTACACCACCGAAGGAAGCATCGTGGTTCACCATCATGACACCGTCGGTGGTAATCCAGATGTCCGTTTCTGAACCATAGATCTTGAGGTCGAGGGCTTTCTGCAGGGAAGTGCGCGAGTTTTGGGCAGATCCAGCAACATTCCAATGGCCGCGATGGGCGATGACCTTGCAGCCGGGTGGCATCGTCTCGACCACCGTGAACTTCACCATGCCAAGGTCTTGCGTCTTGTTCCCACGCATGAGCGTCATACTATACGTGGTCGTCGTAAGATTATTCGGAAGCTGAATGCGCACTCCTCCGTCGGTCAGTTCGGTGTCGACAACGAACTCTCCTGTTCCACCGCCAGAGGGAACGAATTTCACCTTGTCGCCCTCGGCAAAGCCTTTACCCTGAATCAGGAATTTGCTGCCTGCCTTGACTGGCATTCCAGAAAGGTAGTCCACATCCGTCACCATCTCGATGTCATCACCCTGCAAGTCGGCCACAGCGGCCCAGAGTGCAGATACCTCCTCTGCCACGAGGGGTTTGTCATAAGCACGAGCCACTGCAACCTCGCCGCACCATCCAGCCTCGGCAGCACCGTTGCTGTTGGGGTCTCCTCCGATGCAGAACCATGTGGCTCCGCTTCCTGGGAACTTGAACGAGCCGGCTGCATCAACCGTGTTGCGAAGCTCGCCATTGACATAGATGTAGGCCTTGCCCTCCTCCTGGTTCCACACACCCACGAGGTGGTAGAACTTGCGTGCCTTCGGTGTCACACCGCTGGTGGTCCATTTCCATCCGCCATTTACGTGAGGCAGGAAGGTGTACACATTCTTGCCGCCACTGCCCGAGGCATTTGTCTTGCAGATAAGGAAGCCCGTGCCACCGCCCTGCATCGAGCTGAAGGGCTTGGCCTCTGTGTCGGCAATCGTGCCTGTATAGTTAGCCTTCACCAACACCTCGAGCGAATGTCCGTCAGAGAGTGCCTTCTGCATCTTCGAATTGCTCGTATAGTCTATTTTGTAATAGCCAGAGACGGTACTTCCCCACGAATTGCTGAAGCTGGCAATATAGCGCTGGTAAGTGTCACTCCAAATGGTGGCAAGTCCGTTCTTCGCAGGAGTGGTGACCGTATTCTTCATCGGCGATACGTCCACAGCCGAGCCGTCGGCTTTGAACTGCACATCCAAAAGGTCGGCCACGGGGAGTTCCACATCCTCGAACGCAATGCTATCCACCTCAGAAACGTGGGCCGAATACACCACCTCTCCCTGTCTGTACACATTCACCTTCTTGAGCTGTGCCAAGGATGGCAGGGCGAGTAGCGCACAAAGCACTACGATAAGATTCCTTTTCTTCATAATATTCTCTTTTTTCATCCTCTCTGTCTTGCACTGCAAAAACAGTCTCAATGTTCATTATGCAAAGCGTGTCCCCTCCCCGCGCCACAAGGCACGGAGAGGGGTTGCGCTATTGGATCTACAGGGTTTGGTTAGCTACCCCAACCCCGAGCTTTCGATTGCTCTTACTTAACAAGAACCTTTTTACCATTGATGATGTAGATGCCCGGACGAGTCTTCTCTACACGCACACCATTGATATTGAAGATGCCACCGGGGAATGCAATCACGGACTGCTCGGGCAGTTTCTCAACGCCATCCCAAGAGGGATCCTGCACCTTGTGCCACAGATAAGCCACATCGTCAGCCGTGAGAGGCTTGCTGTAGGCACGGGCAATGGCCACGTCGCCATTCCATGAACCATGAGCCGTTGTCAGGCCCGAGGGGTCGCCACCAATTGCAAGCCAGTTGCAATTTGAAGATGCAAGCCTGAAGATACCCGGAGCGGCCACAGTGTTACACAGTTCGCCATCGACGTAGATGTAGGCTTTTTCTTCCTCGGCATTCCATACACCAACGATGTGATAGAACCGCTTCGACTCAGGCACGACACCACTGGTGGTCCAACGCCATGTATTGGCACCTGACGTAGAGATGTTCGGCAGGAAGGTCAGCTCATTCTGGCGTGCGCCGCTGATGGTCGATACCAAGAAACCAGTACCGCCGCTCTGCATGGCGCTGAAGGGCTTGGTCTCCGAGTTGGGGATGGTTTCCGGATAATCGTTCATACAGAGCACCTCGAGGGAGTGACCATTTGTAAATGCATAGCGAATCTCCTCGTTGTTGTTGTAGTCCACACCCTTGTAATAGTTGGCGGCAGTGCCTCCGTAAGGATTCTCGAAATGGGCCACATAGCGCTGGTAGGTCTCGCTGTAATAAGTGGTAGGAGCACCGTAGGCCACTACATCGCTGTGGTAGGGAGATACGTCTTCGGCCGTGCCGTCCTCGTGGAAGACTACATCGAAGATGTCGGCCTTCGGAGTGGTCTCCTCAGGTCCGGGTCCTACAACCTCCCACTCGCTGGCATTATTGGTAAAGGTACCGTCGGCCTTCTTGCCCACCTTCTGGTGCGAGGGATCGGGCACGGGGAATGGGTCCTCACCCAACGTCTGGAACCATGTGGGGTTCTCGGTATTGCCCTTGTTCAGCAGGTAGCACACCTCGCCGCTGGCCAGTTGTTCGTCGGTAATCTGCGTACCTTCCTCCTCACCGAAGGCGGTCTTGTAGTAGCAATTCGTAAGGATTACCTGCTCAGGAACTCGGGCAATGGTACGGCTACCCTCGGCGTTGAGCGTGATGTCACCAATCTGGAGACAGTTTTCGATGAGGGTAGAACCATTGGTCCAGCCCACGATACCGCTCGAGTTTATTGCGGCATCGCCTTCCATCGTACCGGCAAAGACGCAGTCCTTAACCACGGCACTACCGCGATTGCAGGACATGATGCCGCCATTTCCAGAGTCACCTACACAAGTGGAATGGCCATTGATGAGGGAGATAATGCCCGAGATGGTAGTCCGATTGTACGTATTGGCAGCCACGGCCGTCACAAACTTGTTGCTGTTGTGCACCTCACCCTTGATGGTCATGTTCTTGACACAGGAACCATCTTGCATGTTGTTGATCAGCGCAGCACCACGGTCGGCACGATGGATGTCCACCGTAATGGTATGGTAATTGCCGTCGAGGGTGCCATAGAAGTTCTCCATCATCTGGTACTCGGTGAAGAAATCGATGTCGCTAAGCAGAATGCCGTTCACGGCACTGGGAGTTGTCCCGGCCTTGAGACAATAGTAGGCCATATCGTAGTTGCTCTTTATCTGATAAGTGCCGTTTTCGTCAACCTCAGGAATCAAGTTCTGTGTTTTGAGCACATCCATTGACAGTGCCTCTTCGGTGCTGTAAGTACCATTCTCGAAAGCGTCCCATACGACAGCAATCGCATTCTGGGCATTGTCGATCTCGTCCTTTGTCATCTTATCGGCTGCATACAGGTCGCTGACGATGCTGAGGCATGTTTCGGCCTCGTCGATCATCTTCACGTATGCGGCACGACCTTCCATGAACTCATCCCATAGGCTGGTGAAAGTGCCAATCAAGGCATACTTTTCCTCGACATCCGTGGTGGTGGCCACGGCATCCACTGCGGCCTGCAGTTTGGACTTGATAGCCTGCGGGCAGTTGGGTGCGCTGGCATAGTCGCCTAGGTCAGGAGTGATATTAATAATGGTCTGCGCGCGAGCTACCATGCAAGCAAGCGTCTCGTCGATGTAGTGTTCGGCATCGGCGAAGCTACCGGCATAGAGCAGGCGGACGTTGGCAATTCCCGTCCAGTCGGACGAAGCATTGGCGTTCGGGTTGGCAAACCCTACGGTCAGTGTGCTGTCGGCGACGTAGGCCACCAGATAGCTCACTGCACGCCCAGCGGCAGCAGCATTGGCCACACTGGTGCATCCATGCATGGCATAGGCCACCACGTCGGTACCACCTTCTTCAGAGATGTCGAGATCGACAGAAGCATCGTCACCAACCTGCGTGAGGTAGCAGTTCACTCCATCCTCGGCCTCCTCCACTGGAATACGGCTTTCATATACCGTGGGGAAGAAGATACGGTTCTCGTTCAGATACATGCCAGCTGCATAGTAGGTGCTGTAGCGATCGTTGAAGGGACGGTAGCCACCAGTCACGGAGAGTACATAGACACCAGGCTCCAGACCGGTAATCGTCTGGTACATGTCGAAGCCGCGAGCCCAAGTCTCTGCACCATAGTAGTCGGTGGTCGAACTCTTGCGAACGCCTGTTCCCACAGTTCCCTTCCAGCCGGAGAAGTTTTCAGAGAAGGAGGGGTTCGTCAGCAGGTTGGTGATTTCGCTGCCTGGCTTATAGCCATTGGCGATAGCAATGCTCAGTTTCTCATCCACCCATGTAGCTTCAGCACCAATTTCTTCGGTTGACAGCGTGGGATTATCCCAGATGTATGCAAAGGAGCCGTGGGGATACTCTTCGTTGGGTTCGATGTAGTCGCTCAGATACGCTGCAATGTAATCGCGGTCACTGCCTGCGAAGTCGTCGTTTTCATCCAGATACTGAATGGCAGTCTGTACGTGGGCATAGTAATTGGCATAGGCTGCCACAGAGGCCTCCACATCCGCACGAAGTTGCTTCACCACGTCGAACTGTGCTTCCAGTTCCTCGGTCGTACCCCCCGAAACCAAATCCGACAAAGCATCCAGTGCATCGCTGTATGCGTCAATCAGATCCTGAGTTCCCACAAGGTCTTCGCCGCCAAGGTATGTGCGACCCTCGGCCACAGCCTCCGTATAGACGAAGTTGTTGGCTTCCTTCTCCTGAGCTGCCACTTGATTCCACAGCGCAAGAGCCTCGTCACCGCTGAGGGGCTTGTCATAGACGCGGGCAATTACTACATCGCCTGTCCAGGACTGCGCACCGCTATTGGGGTCGGCATCGCCGCCCACACAGAACCAGTTACAGCCAGAACTTGCGAATTTGAATTCACCGGGAGCGTCAACGGTATTCTTCAATTCACCATCAACGTAGATGTAGGCCTTCTGCTCTTCCTTATTCCACACACCAATTACATGGTAGTAGAATCCGGAAATGGGCGTCACACCACTGGTGCACCAGCGCCATGTGCTGGAGCCAGAGGTGGTGACATTGGGCAAGAAAGTGAACACGTTCTTTCCACCACTTCCAGAAGCATCGGTCTTGCAGATCAAGAAACCGGTACCACCACCCTGCATAGCCGAGAAGGGCTTAGCCTCTACGTTCTGGATGGCTCCCTCATAACTGGCCTTAACCATGATTTCCAAGCTGTGGCCGTCGGCCAGTTTGTCGCGGAAATCCTGGTTTTCCTCGAAGTCGACGCGGTAGTAGCCCGTAGCAGTCTTAGACCATTCGTTGTAGAATGTGGCAATATTGCGCCCGAAGACTGAGTGGTGCGAAATGACTGTGGACGATTCATTGCCAAAGAAATTCACCGGATTGTGCATCGGCGAGAGATCGACCGCCGTGCCATCTTCGTTGAACTGCACGTCCAGAAGGTCGGCAGTTGGAACCTCCTGTGCCATGGCTGTCAAGCATGCCATGGACAGAAGCACACTGAAAAGTAGTTTTTGTTTCATAGCTTTTTTTGTTAGTTAATTGTTTTTTTTATTCAAATTTATTCTCTGTTTGCGGTCTTTTAACTGCAAAGAAAGCACAATTATTCGAAACTACAAAATTTTCAGGAAACAAAATGCATAGTTGTCAGTTTTGTCGGTCGCTATAGTTTGATGTAAATGTGGCGGCGATACAAGATGTAGCCGATGGCCCAGTTGAGCAAGACAAAAAGCAGGGCATAGGCCAGCGAACCGGCTGTGTCGCCCAAACAGGGCACGAGCCACTTGCTATAGACAATGCCGTGGAGGCTCATGGTGCTCTCTCCCATGGGTATGCGAATACAACCAAGCAAGATACCCAGCACGCCGCTGAGAGCATAGAGGAAGAGTGGGTTCACACCAAACACCTCAAAGAAACGCGACCAGCGCTTATAGCCGCAGATATCAATGACGTAGATAAGGAGGCCAAGCAGCGTAGAGGCCAGGCCGCAGGTGGCCAGCACAAAGGTGGGCGACCACACCTTCTTGTTAATGGGCACCCCGTAGTCGAGCAGCAGGCCACAGAACGTGAGCAAGGCGCCCACGACGAAGAGTTCCGTGAGCGGGAACTCTGGGGATGTTGGTGCGGGTCGCACTCCGTCGTGTTTGCGGAACAGCATGCGGCCGACGAGGAAACCTATCAGTACGTGGGCGACGGCGGGCAATGTACTCAGCAATCCCTCTGGGTCGATGCCGTTATCGTGGTACATGTGGGCATCAGTGAGCACTGCGAGGTCCACCCGTCCCAGCAGATTCTCAGGACCATAGACATAGCCGTCGCATGTGAGCAACAACACTCCGTATCCAACTAGGAGTACGCCAACGAGTACCTTCAGATGCCGCGGTCGCAGACAAAGGATGAGAACCGAGGACACACCGTAGCACACAGCCAGTCGGGCCAGTACTCCAGTGATGCGCATGGACGCCCAATTGTTGCATGCCTCCCATAGTCGAGTGAGGAAATCAACGTCTGGGTCGGCTCCCACCCAGTAGCGGCAGAAGCGCGAGAACCATCCTACGAAGATGCCCACGAGGTAGATGCCCACAGTGCGACACACAATTTTCTTCCATGCAGCGCTCGAGGGACGATAGTCATACTTGCCCAGTGAGATATACATGGAGAGGCCCATGATGAACATGAAGAAAGGGAATACCAGGTCGGTTGGTGTGAGGCCGTTCCACTCAGCATGTCGCAAGGGGGCATAGATGTGGCCCCACGAGCCGGGATTGTTAACGAGAATCATACCGCAGACCGTCATACCACGCAGGATGTCGATGGCCAAGATACGGTGCCGGGTAGCAGTGGTTTGTGCTTGCATACGATGTACTATTTATAGAGGTAGTATTTCTTGGAAAGACGACGGAAGTTGTCCACGTCCTTGTACCAATAGTCGCGGATGTCCTCCCAGCGGTGGTTCCTGGCAAAGCGTTCGCGGATCTCCTTTGACCCACACACAATGTCGAACATGCGGAAGCGTTTCGGGTCGGCCACCTTGAAGAGCGCCTGTTCGGGCCATAGCGCCGCCAGTTCCTGTGCCACGAGGAACTGGATGTCCGTAAGCGGTGCATGATTGTAGTCGGTAAAGTGCACCTGCACGCCATGCACCTGTTCGCCCTGCATGGCCGCATAAAACGGCTTGGCATGTATGGGACGGAATATTACGCCTTGAAGTCCCAGTCCATTCAGTCGTGTAGCCAAGCTGTCGGCGTCAATCCATGGTGCTGCAAACATCTGGAAGGGAAGTGTGTATCCCACGCCGATGTTCAAGTAACTGAATTCGCCAAGAATGCCACTCATGGGATAGGCTATGGCCGATGCAGGCTGTGGGATGTGGGGCGATGCGGGAATCCATGGCAAGCCAGTATCGGCATACGTCATCTCTCGTCGCCAACCCTTCATCGGCACAACAGTAAGTTTGCAGGCCTTGCCGCCCGAGAGCATGCGTTCGTCATTGAGCATGCGGGCCAGTTCGCCGCACGTCAGGCCATAGACATAAGGAATGGGAAACTGGCTGACGAAAGACACACAGTCGTCCTCGGTGATGCACCCTTCCACACGAAGTCCGCCTAAAGGATTTGGACGATCTAGGACGATGAACTCCTTGTCCTGTTCGGCCGCAGCCTCCATCGCCAAACCCATCGTACTGATGTAGGTATAGGAGCGGCAGCCAATGTCTTGAATGTCATACACCAGCGCATCGACCCCCTGCAACATCTCGGGCGTGGCTTTGCGCGTCTTCCCGAAAAGTGAATAGACAGGCAGACCTGTGGCCTCGTCGCCGACATCGGTCACACTTTCGCCCGCATGTTGATTGCCACGCACACCATGCTCGGGACCATAGAGTGCCACCAACTGGACATCAGGTGCTTCGTGCAACAGGTCAATAGTCGAGCGCAAATGATTATCAACGCCTGTCGGGTTTGTGATGAGCCCCACGCGCTTACCTTTTAGGGGGCGGAAGTGTTGTTCCTTGAGCACTTCAATGCCCGTCTTAATCCGTATTCTCTCTTCGGAAGTCTTCTTACGTGCCTGTGCCTCTTCCGCTTTTGTGCATGCCAGGGTGAGCAAGAACAGCGCCGGCATTGCCATCAGCAGACAGTGCAGTGATAGTCTTTTTGTCCTCATAAGTATTCTGTAGATTAGTTCAATAGGTAAGCAGGCCAACATTGCCCTCTGTGTTTGAGAAGAGCAGGCGCCGTTTGCCCAATGGAACCAACGTGTTCATCAGCGAATTGCCTGTCTTATGGCGCCATAACAGACGACCGGTCTTACCCTCAAGTGCAAAGCTCACACCGTCGTTTGTGCTGCCAAAGACAATGCCGTCGCGCTCGGGCAGCATGCATGGTGCATGTTCGTATCCGATGCCGGCATCAGTGGCCCACAACTGGCGTGGTGCATCGCCCTGTGCGGCAAAGCAGACAATGCTGTCCTGCATCGTTTTGGCATAGAGTCGCTGTCCGTCAGCCGAGAGACCAAGACTCTCGCGCACCTTCGACTGGAATGTGCGCCAGCGCGTCTCGCCTGTCTCCAGATCGATGGCTGTCATGGCACGCTGGGGATCGACGATGAAGACGCATCCGTTGGATGTCACGGGCCACACCTGTGCAGGCGAGAAATGCATACGACTGAGTCCGCCCGTCCAACGCCACAGTTCCTGCCCGTCGGCACGGCGCAGGCAGTAGAGCGTATTGTCCCACGCACCAAAGATGACCTTGTCGTGCGTAACGAGCGGCTTCGTCATCACATAGCCGCGAAGCCCCTTGTAAGCCCAAACGAGACGACCTGTCCGTATGTCGATGGCACGGAAGGTAGAGTCGCTGGCGCCGACATAGGCAGTGCCGCCATCGATGCTCACGGCACCCAGCACGGGCTGCGAGGCCTTCAGTGTCCAGCGCAGTTTTCCGTTGACCGCATCGAGGGCATATATCTTACTGTCGGCCGAGCCAAACACAACGATGCCACAGCTGGCTGTCGGGCCACCCACTACGCGAGCCTTGGCCGAGAACTCCCAAAGTTTCTTTCCGTCGCGCAGGGAAAATGCCTGGACGCGTCCCTCATCGTCACCCACAAATACCCGTTTCTTCTCTACGCTCGGTGAACTATAAATGGCGGCACCGGCCTGTGCTGTCCATTGCTCCCTGACCTGCGGAAAGTGTTCATTGTCACTGTAGTCGGGATATTTCTCGGCTTTCCCATTCGGGTCGTAATCAGGTTGCTGCATGGTGTATGACTGAACAAATTGTTTCTCCTCGCCGACACGCTGTACGTAGGCCCGAATTTCATTGCCGTTCACCTCATAGATACCATAGCCTGGTTTCTTGTCTTCATCGGGGAGATTGCTACGCATCAGTATACCCGGCATACCGTCATAGCGCAAGAGCCGCAGCGCATGGTAGTGTCCGCCAATGAACAGGCGTACGTTGCCCGGACGCCGCAGGGCATCGGTCACGTCGTACCAGTTATCGACATCACCCTCCATGAGCGGATAGTGAGTGACCACGATGGCCGGCATGTTGCGGTGTGCCTGCAATTCCTTCGTCGCCCATGTGGTGACAAAGGGCGAGACATGGCCGTAAGCCATCTTGAGCAGAGGTCCGGTATTGAATAACAGGAATAAGACACCGCCATACTCAAAACTGTAGTATTCGGGACCAAAGATGCGGCTGTAGCCTGTGCATCCCGATTCACTCCAAGTAGTTTCGTGATTGCCCATACATACATGGTATGGACGGTTCAGGTGGTCGAGGCATGCCTTCACTTGCCGCATCATGCGTGTATCACCCTGTTCCGTGAGGTCGCCGGTCACAAGCACGAAGTCTATGCTGTCAGTTTGGTTTATCTGGTCGATGCTTGCCATCAGGGCCTTGGTGGGCCCTTCGCCGTTGGGATTCAGATGGATATCGGTAAGTTGGGCAAAGCGAAACGGTTTCACCTGCGCCGTCACAAGGGTGGCTGCAAGGAGGGAGAGGCTGAGGAAGAGAATTTTCTTCATGGGAATGAGTGGGAGTTATGGGAATGAATGGGATTTCCAGGAATTATGGGAGTTGGAGGAAGGAGACAATTTCCTGCATCAGACGGCCACGTTCGTCGCGCAGCGCCTCGAAAGGCACACCCATGACGAATGTGCGGTAGTCACTGCCAGCGTATGCGACAGCTGCGCTCAGGTTGTTCTCTTCGTATCGCATGACGGTGCAAGCCTCTGGCACAGATGGTTCTATCGCATCGGGACTCTCCACTACGTAGCATTCACTGTTGAGCCGATTCCAGTAATCGTAGTGTCCGCTATGGTGCAGTGCGCTATTCGGCACCCATCGCATACCACCTCCTGTAGCAGCCTGTCCCACTCGCCACTTAATCTTGAGTGTTTCCTGCAGGAACTCGCGGTCGGCCTTCCTCTCCTCTTCGTCTAGCAGCGAGGCATCGAGTCGGAGCGGATTGTCCCAGCTGTCTGAGGCCACGTATGCACCGGTTACCAGAAGCCCTCCATGCTTGCCTTCGAGGTAGCCTTTCAACTGCTGCTGCATGGCAGGAGTGAAGGTACGATAGCGAATGGGCGAATGTTTGCCGCTACCCATTTTGGTGCGACACTCCTTGCCCAAAATGAGATCGAGCATGGCATAGCCGTCAAGTGGCATTCCAGCCTCGAAGGCCTCCTTGCTCGCCGAGCAGAAGCTCATTCCAGCCTGGAGTAGTGCCAGCCCATGTACGGCAGGATAGTCGAATGTATTGCCAGCAATGACGTTGCGTTCCTCGTTGCCATAGCTGTCACCGAAACCTGCGGCATCGTCGTCCATCCACGGGATGTTCCTGCGGAATTCCTTCTGCGAACCAGTATAGCTGATGTCGCACAGATAGGGCACACCGTGGTCCACGTTGTCCAGAAATCCAGCCAATAATTTACCGGCATCACCCGGCGCCTCGAAGTCGGCGGGCGCACCGATGCGGTCGAATCCGTTAATAACCAGCGCACGGCGTGTTGAGCCCTGAGCTACTCCGGCCGAGAGAATCTCCGAGTCGAAGCTGCGTCCGCCTTCGTTCACGGCAACCACCTTGTAACTACAAATCACGTCTGCGGTCAGTGTGTCGCAGAACGATGTGCCGTTTACCACGCGGCCGTTGTCCCATCCGCCATCGCCCATACGCTTATATATAAGGTAGCGGTCGGGCATAGCCGAGGGTTCCAACGTGTCGGGTGTGGCAGCCCAAGTGAGTTCGACCTCGCTCTCTCCCTTAAACGTCAGAGCCATCTGATGTACCGGGAGTGGTTGCACCACGAAGGGTTCGCCACGCTGCGAGGCGATGAACCGCAACATACCTTTATATATAGCTCGGCTCACGGCAAAACGGAAGCGTGGATCGAGCCCATAGCGCATATCGGCAAAGTTCTGGTGGGAAAGCAGTTCGAGCAACATGGCCGGAACGCGCGGCGACCAAGCCTCAAAGTAGGGTTTATTCCATATCTGACGCCGGTTCCAATCGGGTTCGTAGAGGCGACGTACATCCTCAGTGATGCTGCTCTGGACAAGATCGGCCAGTTGGTGGGCCATCTCGGTGGATGCGCCATTGGCATAATGCCCGCCGTAGTGGTTCGAGTCGTAGATGGCCAGCGTACCCACGGTCTGATCTGTGAGTGTGGTGCCGGCATCGCTGTGGAAGGCGAAACTTAGGTCGATAGGTATTTGCAGTCCCTTCTCATTGGGGTTCACCTCCGAGCCTCCTGCCAACCAGTTCACCCACAAGCCACGGTTGCGATAGTCATCGACATAGTCGTTCTTTCCCTCGTTCAGGTTGTAGATACTGTCGGGCACACCAGCCCACTGCATCCAGTAGCGTGCAGCCTCGCAGAATCGCGGGTCGCCGCTCACTCGTGCATCCTCGGGTGTCTGTCCGCCTTCGGAAAGATAGCGCCCCACATTACCCATGCCTCCGCCAAACTTGACGGCATCGGCAGTGATGATACTGCCTGCCCTGGCCGACGAGTGATTAGTGAGCACCACCTTGCTCGTCTTGCTGCCCTTCTGGAAGCGGTATGTGCCCAGGTATATCCAAGTGCCGCCACCCATGCGCTGGTTTACGGAAACCGTGGTCTGCCCACCCATGTGGTGAATGGTGTAGCGCGCATCGTCGGTGCTATTGGGGAAGGACTTGTAGGAGACATAGACGGCATAGTCGCGCGTTTCGGGCAGGTCGGGAACCCAAATGGCCTGACATTCATCGGATCCGCCATGCATGGTGGCTGTCTCGAAATAGCGTCCTTCGACAAAGGGATTCAGGCTATCAACATACATCTCATGCAGATGGGCAAAGCCAGTGCCTTCGCCCAGACGCCAGGCGGAGTGAGAATTGACGGTGAAGAAGTCGGAAGTGTTCGGCGTCTCGCGATCGACAATCACCTCGATGGGGTTTGCATCGCGTTCGCGCGGCATCAGCACATGGGCACCGGCCCGTTCGAGCATCGGCACGAGGAAGGGCAACACATAGCTCTGTGTGTAGAGGTCCTCTACTGTCTGGAATATCCTGGCTCGCTGCCATTCCCATCGGTCGAGCTTCTGTTCGTAATAGCGTCCGTGGCTCTGCCACATAGCGATGTGGCGTCCGAAGAGTCCCTTGGTAGGTTGCACCGGCAGCGAACGGTCGATGGTGAGTGGCTTTCCGTTCTTCGTACGGAATGTCTTCTCCTTTGTCTTTCCGGTGCGATAGACGATGGGAATGAATTGCTCGATGGGCGTTCCGTCGGCGAGCAGGCACAGCCGCTTCTTTTGCTTCGTCGTGGGAAAGAGGCTGTCCACAGCAGCATAGAGTGCAGCGACGTTGTCTTCGCGATAGGGGATGTAGGAGGAATTGGCTCCAGCATAGACAGTAATTGTCTTCTTCGTCTCGAGGATGGAGTCAATCCTTACGCGGCCGATGTTCGTACGTCCCTCTGCAGCATGATCGAAGGCTTCGCCAATACGGCGGCGCAGTGATTCGTCGTCTTGCTGTGCCTGTACGACAAGGCCGCCGCAGAGTGAAAGCATGCATAAAAGTAAGTGTCTTTTCATCTTCTTTTTGTTTCTTTTTTCCCGCCGACAGACCGTCGGTCGAGTATTTCACTCGCAAAGTTACATCTTTTTTTTCCGATTTCATAGTGCTTTGACAGGGAAAACTGCAAAATAATTGGCGTTTTCGCTCGTTTATTCGTACCTTTGACCTGCGAAAAGACTAACTCACAACACCGATGAAACATTTTTTCTTGACCTTCGCCCTTATCCTGTTCTCACTTCCCGTACTACCGGAACGCAAACAATATCCCCTCGTCTATGCCCACCGCGGCTGCTGGATTTCCGGCCAAGTGCCGGAGAACAGCGTGACTGCTGTCGAGATGGCGCGACGATATGGTTACCCGGTGGTCGAATGCGACGTACACTACACAAAGGACAGTGTGATGGTCATCATGCACGACTACAACAACATGAAGCGATGCATTCGCAAGCGGGAAGGCCATGCACCCATCGACAGCGCCATGAAGACGGCCGACATCACCTTCGATGACCTGCGGAAGAACTATGTCCTGACGTGCAAGAATCCCAAGAATCGCGCACCAGTGCCTACACTCGAAGAGTTGCTGACCGCCTGCCGAGAGAATGGCATCATACCGATGCTGCACAGCAATATCCTGGAATCGTTCCGCATGGCGCAGCGCATGTTCGGCAACGACTGGATAGCCTTCGGCGCATCAGACTCGGTATTCCTCGAGACACGCCGATTCTCCGACTGCACGATAATGCTAAGCCGCAGCTATATCCCGGCCGACTCCGTCATCCGCGCCATGCAGAAGATTGGCGGACGACTGGCTTTTTCGAGCATGAAGTATGAGACTTACACAAAGGGATTCTGCGACTCCATCCGTCAGGCCGGCTTCGGACTCGAAGCATCCATTTTCCCGACGCGCCCCGAGGCGCAGGCAGTGGTGGACGGCGCTTCCATCCTGCTCTCCAATCGGGCTTACATGCCCAATCCGACAATGAAGCCCCGCTCGTCCGTAAAGGTGGGCAAGCATCGTTTCATCATCGGCGAGGGAACCATCGTAGAGGCTCCCGACACTACAGAGTATGGAGCCAGCGTCATGCAGATTACATATCGAGGGACACTGAGCCTGATATTCAACGAAAAAGATACCTGCACGCTGAGGCGCGGCGACTGGGGCACCGACACCTACGGCGTGCGGCATTTCAAGAAACGTCCCAAGGTGGAGATCCTGTCCATGGAAAACTCGGAAATCAAGTCGGGCAAGCTCTACCTCTACGAGTTCTGACAGGGTTTCGGCCCGATTATCCTCGCGTCTTGCCCGTAGCCCCCTCGTTGGTGATCTCAGTGTCGCGGTTGGGGTCGTCGATGTCGGTATTGCCGCCCCAGCTGATGGTGGTGTCGGCAAAGGTGCCGTCGGCTGCGATTTCCTTCGCCTCAGACACTCGGGTGCTGATGCGGGTCAGGTACTTTTCCAGATAGTCGGGACCGAGCTGGCCCTTTATCTGCAGCAGCTGACTGACAAACGGCTCTCCGAAGGTCTTGCCCTTCTGGTCGAGCAGAGTGAGGGTCATCTGGCCCGTAGCCTCGATGGTGTATTCCTCCTGCGTGGGCTCGCCCTTTAATGTAGGCTGTACGCTGAAGCCGGCCTGTGCAGGCAGCTTAGCAAAGCTAACGCTCTTCGTCCATGTAGTTGTAGTGACCGTCTCCTGTGCCTGCTCGCCGTTGCTGTCCATATAATATATAATGACGTTGGCAGCGTCCAAAAGGTCTTGGCTCAGGTTCACCACATACTCAGCCTTCGCACTTGTGGCTTTCATCACCTCCGGCTCATCATCATCGCCGCAAGAGGTAAGGCTGCCGAAGGCCAGCAGGCCTCCCAGCAGCAAACTCATTATCTTCAGATTCTTCATTGTCGTTTAGGTGTTGATAATCTTCTTACCATTCTTAATCACTACGCCCTTGGCATTTTCGTCCACTCGGCGGCCCGAGAGGTCATAGACGCGCTCAGTACCGTCGGCATCGATGGTGCGCAGCTGCTCTATGTCGTCTGCACCCTCCAGTTTCATGCCGATGGCCGAGCGACCGCCCAGACGGCTCTGCAGCAGGTAGCAGCGGAACGCGGGGATGGTGACGGCTTTGTGCGCCTCCGTATCAGAGAGTACCGGGTGCCACTTCGCATCGTCGTTCATCACATAGGCGCCCAGTTCGGCTGCCTCACTGTTGTCAATCGCATCCAGCGTACCGCGCATCACGAAGCCCGGCGACTGGCGCTGCCTGCCGAAGGTGGTACCGTGCTCCACCATGTGTCGGGCCAGCTGCTCGATGTTGATACTGCCCGTCTGCTGGAATACGGGATAAGCCTTTGTCTCGGTCACCTCGGCCTTCTTCGTGCCGGGCTTCGTGCTACGGATAGCAATACTGTACTTGATTGTTTGCATAATGGTAAAGGCCCCAGCCCCTTCCCCAACCCTCCCCCAAGGGGGCGGGAGTATATAGTTTGGGAGGCTGTCTAATCACTCCCTCCCCCTTTGGGCAATCGCGCGTTATGCGTTCAAGCGATTGGGGAGGGCTCTGCCCGACGGAGGGCAAAGGGTAAGGGGTAGGGGCCGTGGGGGTGTTGTTAGATGGTTAGTTTTAAGGTTACTGGTTCTCAATTTTTGTCATTCTGAACGAGCGTAGCGACTGAAGAATCCAAGGGAGTCGCTTGCCGATAGACCCTTCACACTCGCGCAGGATGACATTTTTCTTCACTACATTATTTCAATTACTTGCGCAAGCCGACGCTTCTGCTTGCCTTA
>JAILBW010000195.1 GCA_024680695.1 Bacteroidaceae bacterium | reverse complement strand
GCGATGATAGTCATCGATGGCCATGAACTTATCATACTGCTTCTGAGTAATCTCATGGCTGATGCTCTCACCATTGATGACCGCTGTCATGCGGTACTTGGCTTCGCCCTTGGCATCCTTCTCGATTTCGCCCTTCTCATTCCTGAGTGGCTCAACCTTGATGTCATCGACATTGATTTCACGACCATGCTTCCCCTCACGATACCATGCCTTGCCCTCATTGAGTTCATAGAGGTCAAATGAGACACATAAGTAAAGACATAACAAAACACTATCAAATGGCGTGTAGCTCTGGTGAGTTACACGCCATTTGCTTTTTATAGGCTCATGTTTTCTATGTGCTTATTCTGAGTCGGCGGATTTTGGGTTTGCTTTTTCATGACCCTCCTTTGGAGTCAATCTCCTTCAATAGCTCGCGAACGGCAGCTTCCAGTTGAAGGTCGGTGCCAGTAACTACAGATTCAGGGCGGTTCAGGACGGGAATGTCAGGCTCGAGTTGTGTGTTTTCAAGATATGAGCCGTCGGGCAACTGATAGCCGACAACGGGAACGCCGAAGACCAGCGAGGGATCTTGCAGCGTCTCCCAATTGACGGAACTCATGGTGCCGGGGACTGGCGCGCCGACAAGTTTTCCCAATTTCTGATGGCTGTAGACCCAGGGCGTTCCGTGGGCATTACTGTAATTGCCTTCGGCCTGAATCATAATTGTGGGATGATTGTAGCGTCGGCTGGGCATGTCGCATGCCTCTCGGCCACGAATCACCTGAGTGAAGTATTTCTGCCCTGAGAAGAGAATCTCGATATCCTCATGGAGGCGGCCGCCGCCGTTATAGCGTGTGTCGATGACGATTCCTTCCTTCAGGTTGTACTTGCCCAATATGTCAGAATACACGTCGCGGAAACTGGCATCGTTCATGCCTTCGATGTGAACATATCCCAGCCGTCCGCCTGAGATGCGTTCCACTTCGGCGGCACGACTCTTTATCCAGCGTTTGTAGAGTAGGGCATTCTGTTCGGCTCGGCTGATGGGTAGCACCACCTCGTCCCATTCTCCGGCATTGCCCTTGAGGCTCACCAGCGTCTTCTTTCCCTGACATTGATTCAGGAGTTTGGAGAGGTCGGTGTCTTTGTCCACCGGTTCGCCATTTATTGCTGTAATGATATCGCCCGCTTTCACTTTGCTGTTGGCACGACAGAAGGGACCTCCCTCCAGCACATCGGTTATCCGCATGCCATCAAGGCTTTCCTGCATGTCGTAGAGCAGTCCCAGCTGTGCCGTTGCGTCGCCCTTGCCGGAGGGATAGAAGCGTCCGCCCGTATGGCTGACGTTCAGTTCGCCCAGCAGTTCGCTCAGCATCTCGGCAAAGTCGTAGTTGTTGGCGATATGGGGCAGGAATCGGGCATAGTTCCTTACCATCAGGTCCCAGTCGCAGCCGTTGTAGTCTGTGCGGAAAATCTTCTTGTTTATTTGCTTGGCTACGTGGCGTAGCATGTATTCGCGCTCGGCAAAGAGGTCGAGTTTCATTTGTGCATTGTAGGTGATGGCGGTAATTTTGTCACCTTTTTCTATCTTCTTCATGCTGCTTCCCAAGGAGTAGAGATTGCCATCCCTGTCCATCTGGAATGCACCGCTGCCGCCCTTGCTCAGGAGTTTTGTCTCATGTTTGCGCAAGTCCATTTTCCATAGGTCGGGTGCTCCTTCAAACGCCGAGAAGTAGTAGAGGCTTTCGCCATCCTTGCTGATGATGGCATCGCCCAGACGACTGCTGTTCGGAGTGAGTCGGACGATACGATCCTGCAGTCCTTCGAACTCTATCTTCAGCATCTTTGTGGAGTCTGCGTCAGCCTTTTTGTCGTCTTTTTTCTCGTCCTTCTTGCTGTCCTTTTTGTCTTTTCCGTCGTCTTTTTTCTCGTCCTTCTTATCATCCTTCTTCTCCAGCTCCTTCAGCAGAGCATAGTCTTCAGCCGAAAGCCGATAGCGATCGTAGGCATCCTGAGTCATGAAGGCCAGGAAAACGTCGTCCAGACTTCCCCAGGAGGCGTGGCTGCGCATGCCGTAGCGCTCGCTCTTGAAGAGGACTGCCTTGCCGTCCATTACCCAGCGTGGACTGCTGCTCATGTATCCGCTTTGCGTGATGGGGTGTATCTCGCCGCCGTCGGCACTTACGATTCCCTGATCCTTATAGGGGTCGCGACGGTTGGCGATATAGCTCAGTACGAACCACTTGCCGTCGGGGCTCCATTCGAAGTCGAAGCCTCCGTCCTGACTATACCATTTGCTTCCGTCGGTCACCTGCGTAATGTTCTTGGTTTTCAAATCGACGACCTTCAGCTTGATGCGATCCTCGATGAAGGCCAGTTTCTTCCCGTCGGGGCTGTACTTGGGGCTGCGGCGCTCCACCTGCGAGAAGTCAATCTTTCCGTCCAGCTTTAGCTCGGGCAGTTCGGGGAAGACACTCTCCTCCTTGATTAGCGTGGCGTTCGCAAAATTCAAGTCATCGTCCCGGACGATGCTGGCCGTATATAGTTGCCAGTTGCCGTTGCGCTCCGATGCATAGACTATAGTGCGGCCGTCTGGCGCAAAATCCACTCCCGACTCGGCACCGGCTGTCTGCGTGATGCGACGGGTGGTGGCATACTCAGTACTGGTAACAAAAACCTCGCCGCGCACCACAAAAGCCACCTGTTTGCCATCCTTGCTGACCACTGGCTGGCGTGCGCCGCTCGAGGAGCTGAGGTCGGCAATGTCCTGCTCATCGTCGCGCGTAAGCGTGATTTCTGTCTTCTGCGGCCTGTCGCCTTTTTTCTGGGTATAAATCTCCCCATTATACGTGAAGCATAGCAAGCCATTGCGCGCAATGCTCAGGAAGCGGACGGGATGGGTCTTGAAACTTGTCATGGCCTTCGGCGTTGCAGCCTGGGCGGCTCTGTCCACTGCGTCGCAGCAATACACATTCATGCTGCCACCGTCGCGCTCGCTCAGGAAGTAGAGTGTCTTTCCGTCGCTGCTCACCACGGGGTCCCGATCCTCTCCGGCATGCGCCGTCACATTGGTGTGCTTGCCGCTCTGGGCATCATAGAACCAGACATCGCGCGTAATAGAAGATGTATGGTGCTTGCGCCACTCGTCTTCGTAGCCCTTGCGGTCCTGATAATAGAAGCTCTTGCCGTCGGCAGCGAAGCAAAGCATCTCGGCCGGTGTGCCCAGCACTTGCAGGGTGCGTCCGCCCTTTACCGGCACCTTGTATAGTTCTGGCAACCCGTTGGAGGGGAACATCACACTCTGAGCCGGTTCCTGAATCACGGCGCCGAAGTACACCCACTTCCCGTCGGGCGAGAAAGCCTGAGGCACCTCGGAGACGCTGTTGTAGGTGAGGCGTTCGGCCGTCCCGCCTTCTGCCGGCATCACAAAGACATCCATATTCCCGTGTCGGTCGCTGGCAAAGGCTATCTGCTTGCTGTCGCTGCTCCATACGGGCGAGCACTCGTAGCTGCTTTGTGTGGTGAGTCGTTGAGCCTCGCCGCCGCTGATCGCAACCTTATATATATCACCCTTGTAGCAGAAGAGGATCTGCGTTCCGTCGGGACTCACTTGTACATCCCTAAGCCAGAGCGGCGAGGTGGTATTCTCAGCCTGTGCCGTCACAAATGTACCTGCCAACATTGCTGTCAGCGTAGCTTTCAAAAGTTTTCGTATCTTCATTGTCTTTCGTGTTATTCTTTTTGCAAAAGTATAAAGAAGCGAGGGAATAAACAAATTTATTCTGAACTTTCGTTATTTATAGGTGGGTTCTAAAAATTAGCTTTGAACTATGCTTAGTTTTTTTTGAGCAGATGTGGATTCAAGGCCGAAGAAGCGTAGCGAGCTACGGTTCAAGGAAATGGAGCCGGAGATGCCAAAAAGAGACAAGCATAGACAAAGATAATACACCTGAATTTGTTAATTATTAGAACACACCTATACTGTATCACTTTGTGTCTTTTCAAAACTGTCAAGAGTCTGTGGCGCGACTATCGAGCCTGCACTATGGACTGCATCACGACTGGTCCTAAGAGTCCGGCAGGACGAAGCGCGGAGTGCTGGTTATAGAAGGGATGGGAGGTGTAGGTTATCTTTCGGGGACAATCAGGCTGCTGGTCGCCTATAAGGCGGTTGGTCCAGGTATTTGTCACCTCGACTTCCAGTTGGTTCTCGCCCTTATGGAGGGCTTCGGTGATATCCAGCTGGAAGGGCTGCTTCCATACGAGTCCACAATCCACACCGTTCACTCTCACCCGAGCCATCTCCCTGACATCGCCCAGGTCAATAGCAATTCTCCCCTCAGGCAGTTCGTCAATAGAGAAGGCCTTCGAATAAACGGCTTTGCCCGAGAAATACTTGATGCCAGGCTCGGCCGACTCCGTATAGGACATCAGCGACTGGAATTCGGCGTATTCTGGTGCACTTCGCTCGGGCTGGAAGGCCACGTTCCAGGGGCCGTTCAGTTCGCACAGGGTGTGACGAATTGTTCCAGGCACTTCATATTTCTCTGTGTCGGTCTTCTCTCCAAAGACCACGAACACTGCATCGTTAGGCACAAGTTCCAGAGTAACCTCTGTACGGTCATTGTGCATCATGTAAGTGGCATCCTCCATTAATCCCGTTTCGGGATGCCAAACCTGGGGCTTGCGGCCTGTCTGACGGAAGGAGACCTTGATACGCTTAAATTCATCTGAAGGCTTGTTGACCCAATAGATGTCGGCACAGGGCGAGTGGCGATGAACAAAACGAATCTGCTCTCCCTCGGGATATTCAATGTCCGGAACAAGACGGCACACCTGGGCCACCTCGCTGATGGGCACATCGAGAAGCACGTTCGGGCAGGCCTTCAGCTTGCTCAAGAGGTCGTCCCACTCCTCGGCATTGTCGCTCAGGCTGGCCGGTCCACCTGGTGTATGTCCGCAGATAGGAGCCCCTTTCTGTGCCAACTTCACGATTGCTTTCAGCACAGGAACGGACATGCGCTCTACGTTCTTACCGAGGTAGAGCACGCTGTAAGTCATCTTCCCGGCTTGGATTTTTCCGCCCTTGACCTTCACCAGTTCGGTAATGACCCAGGGATTGGCATAATCATAGTTGAAGCCGTCGGGCACTTTGGGCATATTGAAGCCATAGATGGAACATGCATTGATGTCTTCTCCATAGTAAATGAGAATGTCGGCCACAGCCCGTCCCTGCTGCAGCATATAACTGCTGCGTGCCAGATAGTCCATCCAAGTGCGTGCCTCGCCAGCCCACGTCTCGTGTCGATTGAACCACTGACCATAGGGGCCGAGCCCAAGACCCGGGAATACGCTGTCGAGCGGCTGGTGGGCCGACTCGTGAATGACGAAGCGATTGAGGCCGTTGGTCATTTCCCAATCGGCTGTTCCCTTCAGGTTTCCTGGACAGTATTTGTAGGCGCTGACGTCTGTGCCGTGAGCTGTAAGGGATTCAGCCGCCACCAGATTCTGCCCATAGATGTGGGCAACGGAGGCAGACTCCCTGATGTCGGTGGCGGCCATAGTGGGTGATCCCGCATCAATCCAGCATGCAGCCATCGGGACTGCTGAGCAACGCTTGATGTCCATACCATCGGCCACATACGCCCTGCCGCATTCGTGCGACTCACTGTAGCGCCCCTTCATGCCATACTCCTTTAGGATGTCATCAATATGGTTGTAACTTTGGGTGAAGAGTTCAGCTATGGTTACGTTCCAGTCCCAAAGGAAGGCCTCGCTTCTTTCCACCGATTCGACGATTTCTCCAGTCAGGACGGGAAACCAGTGCAGCAGGTCGTAGCCTCTTCTTTCGCGGAAAGCCGAGATCATAGCAGGCGTCCAGTTCTGGCATCCTGCTTCGTAGCTGTCTACGAGCAGGTATTGGATGCCTTTCCGTCCTATGAGCCCTTTCGTGGCGTCCTTGTACATATTCAGATAGGTGTGGAAGTATCTGGTCAGTGCATCAGGGTCCAGTTTGTCCACCTCCAGGCCCGTAGCCTCCTCGGGTGCTGGTCCGTTGCGATGCCCCGTCAGCGAGTAGCCTATGCGCAGCACTTTCCAGTTGCCATCCGGCACATCCCACGTCAGTTGTCCGTCCTGTACTTTTTCAGTCAGGTCGATAACCTGGTCGGCAAAAGCACCGTCTGTGGCTGTGGGGTAGTCGTGCAGATCGTGGGGCGAGGCAAAGCAGGCTTTCTCCTCGGCATGATTGATTCTGCCTACAGCATACAAATTGAATTCGCTGATTCTCGAGACTTGCCCGCCTGAGTTGTTCACCTTCAGGCGGAAGAACCTTGCACGGGCTTCGGGAAACGAGATGGTTGTCCTGATGCAGCTGGTGCTGGCTATATTGGTAACCTCTGTAAATGTCTGCCCGTCGTCGCTCTTCTCCAGCGATACGTTATAGGACGGCGCGGAGTTATAAGGCCAGGGGCGCTGACGTCCGTCAAAGAGCGATACGGCTCGGAACGACTGAGGCTCAGGAAACTCGTACATTATCCAGGCAAAGCCGTTGGCAGGATCCTCGGGCAGAAGCACACCATCTGTCACGCTGTCATCGGTCAACTGCGAAATGCTGAAGTCACCGCCTGAAGACGTCAGCTTGGCATTCATTTCGGTCAGGGGAACATCCTCCTCAGGCATCTTGAGGGCCAGAACGGCTATGTCCTGATAATACTTCTCCCGTCCGTTATCCTGATTCTGGAAATCGCCTGCATTCTGGAACGGTTCGGGCAAAGCACCCTTGAAGGAGCTGCCGCCCTGCAGGCGCATTGTCCTCCACACCAGTTTCTTCATGGCATCCTGTGGCTCCACCCAGGGACCGCCCATACAGCTCCAGCCGGGCGAACTGGCCACCGTCATCTCCATCCCCAGCGAGTCGCCCAAGGAGATGGCGTAGCTGAAGGCGTCCTTCCAGTCGTCATGCATGTAAACAAGGCGGTTCTTCACGATCGGAGCAACACCGATTCCAGCATCGAAATGGTGAAAGCCACCGACACCGATGCTATCCATCCAGATCAAGTCCTTGCGGATGCCGTCCTTGGTAATGTTGCCATTCATCCAATGCCACCACAGATATGGCCTGGCGGAACGTGGCGGCTGTATGAATTCGTTCTTCAACTGGGACAGCGAATAAGCTGAATTGTCCGACTGAATAGATTTAACCTCGCTGCATGCATATAGAGCGAGGCTCAAAACAACGAGAGAGAGTTTCCTGTTCATAGTGTGATTCGTTTTTTTTCGCGCGCAAACATTATTATAGATGAATTCATGTTACAAAAATACGAATAAAGGTGCAAACGGCAAAGAATAAAACGATTTTTTCTTCATGTGGTATTTGAAAGAATCGCTTACACTTTGCTCATTTAAAAAAACTTCGTACTTTTGCATCGTCTTGTGGAAGAATCCACTAAAAATGAGAGGAAAGCCACGGGACCAAGAAAGCATGTTTCCGCTCTCTTCTCGCATATTGTACATAATAAAAGGTAAAAAGATTTATAACAATGAGAAAGACAACAACATTCATTCACAGAGCAGCCTTGGTGTTGCTCGTAGTGTTCATGGCGACAATGGCCTGGGCAGAGGTGGGCGATACGTTCACCGTTGGTAATTTAACTTATAAGGTAACCGACGAAAACAGCACGCCTGGTGATGTGACACTTACTGGTTACATTTCTGAGCCAGAGGGAGCTTTAATTATTCCCGAGTCAGTCACTAATCCTGCTAATAACAAGGAATACTTCGTGACGGTCATCGGCCAGGAAGCTTTCGATTTGTGTAAGGAGTTGACTGCAGTCAGTATTCCCGCCTATGTGACGTCAATCGACGAAAAAGCTTTCTATGCTTGTAATAATATTGAGACCGTGACCTTTGCTGAAGCTGGTTATAATGGGTCTCTTGAAATCGGTTCTTCTGCCTTCTTTGGTGCGGGTATGGCCTCGATCTCCCTCCCTGCCCGTTTGACATACATCTGCGATTATGCCTTCAGTGGGAGTAGCCTGCAAACTATAACCTTTGGAGAGGGCTCGCATTTAATCTACATTGATGACTTTGCCTTCAGTTATTGCCCCTATCTGTCTTCGATCAACATTCCCGCAAGCGTGATGACCATCGGGAATTCTGCTTTCTATAATTGCAGTAGTCTGCAAACTGTTACCTTCACTGAGAATTCTGCGTTACAGACTATCTACGATGAGGCTTTCAATCTCTGCACGAGTCTGACGTCGATCACCATTCCTGCCAGCGTGACGGAGATACACGAAGGGGCTTTCGTCGATTGTAAATTATCGACCTTGACGTTCGCTGAAGGCTCGGAGTTAGAGGTTATCCACGAAAACGCTTTCTATGGTTGCCCCATAAAATCACTTAACATCCCCGCAAGCGTGACTACCATCGATGATTGGGCTTTCACGTCGTGTAGTAAACTTACGACTTTGACTTTTGCGACAGGATCGAAGCTTGATTACATCGGCACCAATGCTTTTTCAAGTAGTGGACTAACCTCTGTCACCATTCCTGCCGAGGTAACGTATATTGGCGACAATTGTTTCGCTAACTGCGCCGACTTAGCGACCTTGATTTTTGCAGATGGTTCCAAGTTAAGTGATATCCCCGATAAGTGCTTCTACACCTGCGGGAGCCTGACGTCGGTTAATATTCCCGCCAGTGTGGAGACTATCGGTCAAGACGCCTTCCGTCAATGTTTTAGCCTGGGCACGGTCATCCTTAACAACAACGCGTTTTTTGGTGGAAATGCCTTCTATGGAATCAAGTCCGGAGCAACGATGACAATGAACCTGCCGGCTAACTTGGCAGACGGTGCCTACTGGACGACGTTCTATAATTCAAACTATGCTTTTCAGGCCGATGTGAATACGCAGGTGTTCAAGGTCGCCCTCAGCCGCCAGGCTGAGCTGACGCTGAATGAAGTGTCTGACAGAATTGTGGATAACAGCATGCCTGTCCTCCTGAAATCGACAGGAACTCCCCCCGTATTGACAATGACGACGGCATCGAGCAGCGACACGCAAACTAACAATCTTTGGGGCACATCTTCAGCCATCACAAATCCTGGCAATGCCTATGTGCTTAGCTATAAGGCCTCGGGCGGTGTGGGCTTCTATAAACTTAGTGAATCGGGCACTATAGGTTTCGGGAAAGCCTATCTGAGGTATAGTGGCGATGCTGGTGTCCGCGAGTTCTTCGCCTTCGACAATGATGCTCCAGACGCAATCGTCTCTCCCCTCGGGGAGACGGAAGAGGGAGCCATATATAACCTCGCTGGCCAGCGTCTCCAGCAAGTGCAGAAAGGCATCAATATCGTGAATGGAAAAAAAGTAACAATCAAATAAAGAGAGGAGACTGCGACTATGAAGACAAAACGATATATTCGTCCCGCATTGCATATTGTCAAGATAAGTACACTTCAGATGATTTCATCAAGCCCCGGGGTAAACAGATCTCTGCAAAATGAGGAAGTAGATTGCGCTTGGACAAAACAGAACAATGGTTCCGGTTCCAATGGCGACATCTGGGACGAAGGGTGGTGATAGAATAACGTGACAACCGTGAATGACGGACAATGGGTGCAGACTCGTTGTCCGTCATCTTTTTTTGTCATGATTTCTCGCTCGGTACATCCCGAAGGCTGAGGGAGAGGCGCTCGCGCGGCTTATCTACCTCAAGCACTCGAACGCGCAGATGCTGCCCCAGAGAGAGTACGGTGGTGGGGTCCTGCACATAGCGATTGGCCATCTGGGAAACGTGGATGAGCCCCTGGGTGTGGATGCCGACATCGACAAAGGCGCCGAAGCGGGTGATGTTCGTGACGATGCCGGGCAGTATCTGTCCGATGCGCAGGTCGTCGAGCGAGTGGACATCGGGGGCAAAGGAGAACTCGCGGAGCGGCTGGCGCGGGTCACGGCTGGGCTTCTCGAGTTCGGCAAGGATGTCGTTGAGCGTGGGCAGTCCCACTTCGTCGGTGATATATCGGTTTAGGTCAATCTTCTTGCGTTTCTCGGAAGAGCGGATGAAGTCGGCCACGCTGCAATCGCAATCTCGGGCCATCTGTTCGACAAGCTTGTATCGTTCGGGATGTACGGCGCTGTTGTCCAACGGGTTCTCACTGTCTGGAATACGCAGGAAGCCAGCGCTCTGTTCGAAAGCTTTTGCGCCGAGACGCGGCACCTGCTTCAATGCTTCGCGCGAGGCAAAAGGGCCGTGGGCGCTGCGATGCTGAACGATGCGCTGGGCAAGTGCAGGGCCAAGGCCGCTCACGTAGGTGAGCAACCAGGGGCTGGCTGTATTTACGTTCACTCCCACACGGCTGACGCAGGAGACCACCGTCTGGTCCAGGCTGCGCTTGAGTGCAGGCTGGTTCACATCCTTCTGATACTGTCCCACGCCGATGCTGCTTGGGTCGATTTTGACAAGTTCTGCCAGCGGATCCATCAGTCGCCGCCCGATGGAGACGGCACCGCGCACGGTAACGTCTTCGTCGGGGAACTCCTCGCGAGCAATCTCGCTGGCGCTGTAAATGCTGGCGCCATCCTCGCTGACGCTGTATATCTCGATATGATTCGGCAGGTCGAGGTGTCGGACGAAGTCTTCTGTTTCCCGTCCGGCAGTGCCATTGCCGATGGAGATTGCTTCGATGCGATACTTTTCGACAAGTCGCTGCATGGTCATCATGGCCTGAACTCGTTCGTTGCGAGGCGGATGAGGGTAGATGACATCGTGGTGGAGCAGGTCGCCCTGCGCATTGAGGCACACCACCTTGCAGCCTGTCCGGAAGCCAGGGTCAATGGCCAAGACACGTTTCTGACCGAGAGGCGGCGCCATGAGCAGCTGCTCGAGGTTGCGCGCAAAGATGCGGATGGCCTCCTCGTCGGCTCGTCGCTTGGCTTCGCTGGCGGCCTCGGCACTGATGCTGGGCTCCAGCAGGCGGCGATATCCGTCCTCGACACTCTGATGTACAAGTCGCGACGATTCACCTCGCCCTCGCACAAACAGGCGGGCAATGCGTTCGATGGCCGCTTCGTCATCGACATGGATGTTCAGCCGCAGAATGCCCTCCTGCTGTCCGCGCCGCATGGCCAGCAGCCGATGACTGGAGCAGCGGGGGAGCGGTTCGTTCCATTCGAAATAGGAGCGGAAGTTCTGTCCCTCAGCGTCTTTCCCTTTTACGACCCGGCTTTCGATGACGGCATGATGGGCAAAAGTGTAGCGCAACGACTGGCGGGCGCGCTCATCCTCGCTGACGCGTTCGGCTATAATGTCCTGTGCGCCGGCGATGACTTGCTCGGCCGTCTCAATGCCCTTCTCGGGGTTCAGATAGCGCAGGGCAGTCTTCTCGAGCGGGGCAAGGTCGCGCTGCGATTGAATGATGTTTGCCATCGGCTCCAATCCAGCTTCGCGCGCCACCTGGGCGCGAGTGCGACGTTTCTGCTTATATGGCAGATAGATATCCTCCAGCGTCGTTGCGTCCCAGCATTGTACGATGCGTTGCCGCAGTTCATCGGTGAGATGTCCCTGAGCCTCGATGGCAGAGAGGATGAAGTCGCGTCGCTGTTCGAGTTCCTTCATGCCTTCGAGTCCGTCCATCACGGCAGCCACCTGCACCTCGTTCATGCCGCCTGTGACCTCCTTGCGATAGCGGCTGATGAAGGGAATGGTAGCACCGTCCTCGAGTAGCTCGATAACGTTGTGCACATATTTCTCCTTGAGGTCGAGTCGTTGTGCCAGAATTGGGGCTATGGCTGAATCATTGTTCATGGCTTCTCACGTTACTCTTATCCACGGCGATGGCTATCTCGAGGGCTATGCGACTCAGGTAGGGCACGTTAAGCGTACTGTTCTCACGTTCGTCGGCCAGTTGGCGGAATGCCTCGAACTCATAGCTCAGGCGGTGTCGCGTTTCGTCGGCACGGAATGTATGAGGTTCTTCGCCGCGCAGGTGAAGGGTGTATGACTGCATCAGGCTTACGGGTCCATGCACTTCGATGTATCCCTGCTCGCCCTGAATGATTCCGTGCGACGGGCCGTCACAGTCTTTCGCGCCGATGAGTGAAGCTACGAAGGAGGGGTATTGCAGGGTGAGTATGCCGCTCGTATCGATGCCGTTGAAGCCTGGGTTGGCTTTATAGTTCACTGTGCGCGGCGGACCGAAGAGGGCGATGGTGAAGCAGAGATTGTAGATGTTGATGTCCATCAGTGTGCCGCCTGCGCAGGCTGGGTCGAAGGCTGGTGCCACATCGCCTGCCAGATAGCGGTCGTATCGGCTGCTACGCTGCGAATAATTGCATTCAACCAGTCGCACGGTGCCCAGTCGTCTCATATCGAGTGCCAACTGTGCAAACAGCGGCATGTAGAGCAGGCTGAAGGCGGGCAGGCAGAGCACACAGTGCAGCATGGCTGCATCGTAGAGAGCCTCGGTCTCCTCGCGAGTCGGCGTGAGCGGCTTCTCGACGATGACGTTTCGCCCAGCCTGCATGGCGCGAAGGGCATATTCGTAGTGGACATGATTGGCATTGGCGATATAGACGAAGTCGGCTTCGGCCTCGCGGAGCATCCGGTCGTAGTCTGTATAGACAAAGCCCGTAGGCGCATAGGCCATGCACAGGTCGATGGCATGCTCTACGCTCTGTTCGCGGGCATAGATGCCAGTCACGGTAATCTTGTCCTGAAACTCGTCGTGGAGCATTCGCAGCACTTCGCCGACAATCTTGCCTGTGCCCACTATGGATAGCTTCATACCTGTAAGCCTTGATTGATTAGTCGATTATGCTGAATCCGCAGTAGGGCACGAGAGCTTTGGGGATACGGATGCCCTCGGGCGTCTGGTTATTCTCGAGCAGGGCAGCCACGATGCGCGGCAGGGCCAAGGCCGAGCCGTTGAGTGTGTGGGCCAGTTCTGTCTTCTTGTCTGCAGTGCGACGGATGCGGCACTTGAGGCGGTTGGCCTGATACGTATCGAAGTTCGAGACACTCGACACCTCGAGCCATCGCTGCTGGGCCTCGCTATAGACCTCGAAGTCGTAGCAGATGCTGCTTGTGAAACTCATGTCGCCGCCGCAGAGGCGAAGGATGCGATAGGGGAGTTCCAGCTTCTGGAGCAAGCCCTCGACATGGGCCAACATTTCGCGATGGCTCTCGTCGCTGTGCTCGGGTGTGTCGATGCGGACGATTTCCACCTTCGAGAATTCGTGCAGTCGGTTCAGTCCGCGGACATCCTTGCCGTAGGAACCAGCCTCACGACGGAAGCACTGTGTGTAGGCGCAGTTCTTGATGGGCAGGTCTTTCTCGTCGATGATGACATCGCGATAGATGTTCGTCACCGGCACCTCGGCGGTGGGGATGAGGTAGAGGTCGTCCACTTCGCAGTGGTACATCTGTCCCTCCTTGTCGGGCAGCTGGCCTGTGCCGTAGCCGCTGGCTTGGTTCACCACCGTAGGCGGCATGATTTCCTCGTAGCCGGCCTTGCGCGCTTCGTCGAGGAAGAAGTTGATGAGTGCGCGTTGCAGTTGGGCACCCTTGCCGCGATAGACAGGGAATCCAGCGCCGGTAATCTTCACGCCCAGGTCGAAGTCGATCAGGTTGTACTTCTTGGCCAGCTCCCAGTGGGGCAACTTAGCCTCGCCGTTATCTACGACCGTCGTCCAGTTGCCTACGGTGTCGCCCTCCTTGCATTCGCGTAAGCTACTCTTTACCACCAGGTTGTCCTCGGCACCGGCACCTTCGGGTACCAAGTCGTAGGGGATATTAGGTATGGCGCACAGCTGGCGTTGCATCATGGCTTCGGCCTCGGCCTTCTTCTCCTCGAGCGCCTTGTTTGTCTCTTTCAGCGCAGCCACTTTGGCCTTCACGGCCTCGGCCTCGTCGCGGCGTCCCTGTTTCATGAGTCCGCCAATCTCGGCGGCCAGCTTCTTTGCATCCGAGAGGTTCTGGTCGAGCTGCGTCTGCGACTCGCGGCGCACCTTGTCTGTGGCAATAACTTCTGCGATAGCCTCGCGCGCACCGGCAAAATGCTTCTTCTCCAGTCCGCGGATGACTCGCTCTGTGTCTTCGATGATTAGTTTCAGTGTAAGCATAGCTTCCTTTTCTTTTTTATGAGTTTCTATTGCACTGCAAAGTTACGAATAAGCGAGCGAAAAGCCAAATCTATTTGAACTTTTCCGAACGGAAGTAACTAAAACCGCCATTTCGGCGCAGCCGGACTTGCAACTTTTTATCAGAATCGTCGCCGCTGTCGAAAAGTTTTTCCCCTTTGTTTGCACGATTGCAGCAAAAGCAATACCTTTGCATTGGAATTCGCGCGCACGCAAACATTATTAAAATTAGTAAGACATGAAAAAGATTCTGAAATCAATCTGCCTCGCCCTTGTGCTGATAGGCGGAGCTATGAGTGTGACAAGCTGTGACGATGAGACAATCAACAGGGTGCTGGGCCTCCTGTTGGGCGGAACACCAAGCACCTACAGCGGTACGGCCACCATTGAATGCCTGCAGGGCACTTACGAGCCCATGAACTACAAATCTGTGGCCAAGGGTTCTGCAACGATTCAGGTGACGGTTGCTACGAACACACTTTCGAGCACTGCGACACTCACCATTCAGGGAGTCACCGTGGGCGATGTCCAGCTCGGCGAGATTACTCTGAGCAACCTGCTCTACACTGCCAATCAGGACAATACACAATGTACGCTCAGCCTCGGCGAGAGTTCCAGCATCTTGGGTACCTTCACCTACAACGGCGCTTTGTCCAACGGTTCGAATGCCTATATCGGAACTGCTACGGTAAATGCCTCCTCGGCAGCATTGGACATGACGCTCTACTACGGCGATGAAATGACCGAGGCCGTAAACCTGAAGTTCTCAGGCAAGGTCGTTCAGGCACAGCAATAAAACGAAAAAGGAGAGGCTGGCATCCAACTCGGAGCCAGCCTCTTTTCTTAGTCTTCGAAAGTCTCTCTCGGTTAAGCCTCGGCCACCGGCAACACATTCACCGTGCTGCGGTCGCGACGACCCTTCTTGAACTCGACGGTACCATCGACGAGAGCATAGAGCGTATCGTCCTTGCCCTTGGCTACGTTCTGGCCGGGATAGTGGCGAGTACCGCGCTGGCGCACGATAATGTTACCTGCCACGCACTGCTGGCCTCCGAAAATCTTAACACCTAATCTTTGTGCAGCGGACTCGCGTCCGTTCTTAGAACTACCTACACCTTTTTTATGTGCCATAATCTGTTCCTCCAATTAAATTGTTAAGCAATAACTTCCTTGATAGCCAACTCCGTGAACTGCTGACGGTGTCCGTTCAGCTTGCGATAGCCCTTGCGGCGCTTCTTGTGAAACACCAGCACCTTCTCGCCCTTCACCATCGGGCACTTCACCTCGGCGGTCACCTTGGCGCCCTCGACAGTGGGGGTGCCCACCGTAATGGTTCCGTCGTTGTCCACCAACAACACTTTCTCAAACTCAACAGTCTGGCCTGCCTCTGCTTCCTGCATGTGTTGCACGAAGAGTTTCTTGCCGGCCTCTACCTTGAACTGCTGACCGTTAATCTCTACGATTGCGTACATTATTTTTTTGTATTAAACGGGTTTCGACCGTGGGGCGAGGCCATCCCGTGACCTTCTTCTTCGAGCCTGCACGGCATAAATCGGCTGCAAAGGTACATCTTTTCTTCGAATTGACCAAATCTTCTCGCTGTTTTTTGATTTCTTTCCAATGACGGAGAGGAATTTATGAGATTGTGAGAGTTGTCTTGCAAATCTAAATTTTGCATTTTGCATTTTGCAAACAAAAAAAAGTAGGCGGCCATATTTACTATTTATTATTAACCAATGATTGGTTAATTTAATAATATAATATTGGGATGCACCCCATATTTTTTTTCTAAATGCAAAATGCAAAATGCAAAATCCGCCGAGGGGGGTGTTTTATCTAACAACCTTCTATTCAGCGTATTCCGCATGATTTACGGCAGCGTGGAATTGCGATGGAAAGTGCCTGAATGGGCTATTTTGCCCGTTTTCGGCGGGAAAAACACCTTTCGGAGAGGTCGAAAAAGCGCCAAAAAGTGAACGAATGCCCCACTTTTTCCCCG
>JAILBW010000193.1 GCA_024680695.1 Bacteroidaceae bacterium | reverse complement strand
AATATATTGACTATTATAACAATAAAAGAATAAAAATCAAGTTAAATGGTATGAGTCCAGTACAATACAGAATGACTCAATTAAATACGTAAATGTTTAACCCGTCCAACTTCTTGGGGTCACTTCAAAAGTACTCTCGTTCGGAAAATATTCAAATAAATTTGGCTTTTCGCTCACTTAATCGTACCTTTGCAGCCGATATGGAAAAGGAAAGAGAAAACACAGGAAAAGTATTCCTGATAGCAGGCAGCGAGCCGCTGGGAAGTGCTGGGGTGCAGGCCGACATCAAGGCCATTACTCGATGTGGCGGTTGGGCTGCGGCGGCGCTTACCTGCATTGTCGATGAAGACACATCGCGCATCAAAGGCGTCTATCCGCTGTCGCCCGACCTGATTGCGTCGCAGGCCGAGTCGTTTCTCAGTAGCGTGGGTGCCGACTGCATCAAGACAGGCGTACTGCCCACCAAGGAAATCATTGAGGCTGTGGCTGGTGTGCTCCGTCGATATGCCCGAGTGCCCAAACTTATCGACCCGGTAATCGTGAACTTCGCAGGCGAGCAATTGGTGAGCGACGCGGCAATCATGGCCTACAAACAGCAACTTTTCCCGCTGGCCACACTAATCACGCCGAACCGCCGCGAGGCAGAAGTGCTGTTGGGTCGCCCACTTGGCGACGTAGGCGAGTCGTTGCGCGAGCTCTCGCAATGGGGATGCTCCGTGCTGGTGAAGTCGGTGGAAGAGGGGAAATACCTTGTGGATTACCTATACGAAGCCGACACACAGACGTTGACTCCCTTTCCGAAGAAGAAACTCATCCTCACAGACCGCAACGGGACGGGTGATACTTTGGCATCCGCCATCGCCACCCACCTCGCTCTCGGAAGCGACATGCAGACCGCAGTTGCCCGCGCAGAAGCCTACATGCACTATTTCCTTGCCGGCCCCCGCTATGTGATCAGTGCCGACTTGCGCAAGTAGCGTCTCACGCTTGCTGTAGTTTTTGTTCCTGCTTGCGCAAGTAATTGCTCCTGCTTGCGCAAGTAATTGCTCCTGCTTGCTGTAGTTTTCGTTCCCGCTTGCTGTAGTCTTTTTGTCCACTTGCGGAAGCCGGGCACGACAGTCGGGTTCAGAATTCGAGATCTGCCCAGATGGGGTTGTGATCGCTTAGCGGGGCATCAGCGATATCCTTCTCGAAATGTGTGTGTTTCACACTAACCTGTTGGCTGACGAACATGAAATCGCCACGGGGTGCAACCTCGGGTGCCACCGTCGAAAAGGCCTGATAAGTGTAGCGCACGCCTGTGTGCTCAGGGCTCATGAAGTAGGCATCGCGCATCACGTAAGGTCCTCCCACGATTGCGGCATATCCTGGATTCGTGTCCGACATGTTGAAGTCGCCGGCGAGCATGGCGGGATTCTTGCCTGCAATCTTCGGCATCATCCGCTGCAGAAGCCGTCCGCTCTCGATGCGTGCCTGACGACCCTTATGGTCGAAGTGAGTGCTCAAGGCCACAAACACCTTGCCCGTCGCCTTGTCCTTCAACTTCACCCAGCTGGCAATACGCGGCACAGAGGTGTCCCAACCCTTGCTGGCTGGCACGTCGGGTGTCTCGCTGAGCCAGAAGTGACCATGATCGAGCTCCACATACTTGTCCTTGCGATAGAAGACGGGCACCATCTCGTCGCGTTCCTCACGATTCAGGCGACCCTGAGCCACATAGCCGTACTCAGGCAGACGCTCCACGAGGTCAGGAAGCATGCTGGTCGTCACCTCCTGGAAGCCGACGACATCGATTCCGTTATCCTTCACATACTGGCAGCAACGGTCGCGACGCGTCTCCCACGATGCGCCCTTGGGGATGTCTTCCTTTGTATTGACACGCAGGTTGAAGCTACACCAGCGCACGTTGCAAGGCTGCTTCTTGCCCGCGTTGCAGCACAACGGGGCAAGAAGCAGGATAAGAAGAATGATTCGTTTCATATAGTCTGGTGTTTAGACAGAGGCTCAGAACCGAAGGTCGGCCCAGTGGGGATTGTGGTCGCTCAGGGGAGCGTCGGGCACATCCTTGGTGATGCAGGTGTGGAGCACCTCGACCTGCGACGTCACGAAGATGAAGTCAATCTTGTGCCCTTTCTCAGGCGGAATGGTCGAGAAGGCCTGATAGGAGTAGCGCACGCCCTCGTGCTCTGGACTCATGTAGTAGGCATCGCGCAGCACGAAGGGGCCGCCCACGATGGCTGCATATCCAGGCGTCGTGTCCGTCATGTTGAAGTCGCCGGCGAGCATGGCAGGATGCTTGCCCGCAATCTTGACCATCATCTTCTGCAGGAGCTTGCCGCTCTCGATGCGTGCCTGATGGCCCTTATGGTCGAAGTGGGTGCTCAGTGCTACGAACACCTTGCCCGTCGCCTTGTCCTTCAGCTTCACCCAGCTGGCAATACGCGGCACAGAGGTGTCCCAGCCCTTGCTGGCTGGCACGTCGGGCGTCTCACTGAGCCAGAAGTGACCGCTGTCGAGCAAGTCGTACTTGTCCTTGCGATAGAAGACGGGCGTCATCTCGTCACGATCCTCGCGATTCAGGCGGCCCTGAGCCACATAGCCGTATTCGGGCAGACGCTCCACGAGGTCAGGAAGCATGCTGGTCGTCACCTCCTGGAAGCCGACGACGTCGATGTTGCTGTCCTTCAGATACTGGCAGCAGCGGTCGCGACGTGTCTCCCACGAAGCGCCCTTGGGGATGTCTTCCTTCGTATTGACACGCAGGTTGAAGCTACACCAGCGAACGTTGCAAGGCTGCTTCTTGCCCGCGTTGCAGCACAAGGGGGCAAGAAGCAGGATGAGAAGAATGATTCGTTTCATACTGTCCGACAATGACTTAAAGGATTAGAACTCGAGGTCGGCCCAGTGGGGATTGTGGTCGCTCAGCGGAGCCAGCGAGTCGTTGGGCTCGATGCCTGTGCGCAGCACCTTGATGTTGGGTGTGATGAAGATGAAGTCGATCTTCGAGGCATCCTCAGGCTTTATGCGCGAATAGTTATGGAACGTGTAGGTGACGCCCTCGTTCTCAGGCGAAACCTTATAGGCATCCAGCATCTTGAACTCGCTGCCCACCATCGTGGCATAGGCAGGATTCGAGTCCGTGATGTTGAAGTCGCCAGTGACACCTGCAGGCTGGTCGCCTACGATTTCCTTTATCTTCTGCATGATGAGCTTGGCACTCTCTACGCGAGCCTGCTGGCCGATGTGGTCGAAGTGCGTATTGACGGCCATGAACACCTTGCCCGTTGCCTTGTCCTTCAACTTCACCCACGAGGCCACGCGCTCCAGCGAGGCATCCCAGCCCTTGCTGCCAGGCACGTCGGGCGTCTCGCTGAGCCAGAAGTTGCCTTTGTCGAGTGCTTCGTACTTGTCTTTGCGGTAGATGACAGGCGTATATTCGCCCTTCTCGGCACCATCCGTGCGGCCTACGCCCACGTAGTCGTATTCCGGCAGGCGCTCCAGAACGTCGAGCAGCTGCTTGTGAGTCACCTCCTGCATGCCGCAGACGTCGATTTGCTTATCCTTCACCCACTGGCAGGCACGGTCCTTGCGGCTGTCCCATCCCACGCCCTGTTCGTTGTCGATGTCGGCGATGCAACGAATGTTGAACGTACACCAGCGCACTTGTGTCGTCTTGTTGCCCGAGCACGATGCCATTGCTATCGCTGCCAAGGCGATGAAAAGATACTTCTTCATGTTACCTCTTTTAATTAATTAATGTATGTGTGTTATAGTTTGTCAGTCTATCGTTCTTTGTGCAAAATTACACTTTTTTTCATTATAACGTGCCTTAAACTTTGGAAATTCGCAGATTCATCGTAATTTTGTGACGAAATCAGTGTCAATGAAACTTCTTCGCAGGATAATTTTCACCATTCTGACGATTCTCATCGTGGCCGACGTCGCTGCAAGTTACTACCTGCAGCGTGTGGCGCTGTACAACGACTCGATGCCGTCGTCCATCGACGACGCCTTTCGCCACCTCTCGCGTCGCGGCCCGTTTCTCGCTCCTTGGCTCGACAGCATCGCTGACGGAGAGCTGCTGCGCGACACGTTCGTGCTGAGCAGCGACGGCACTCGCCTCCACGCATACTACCTGCCCGCCTCCCGCCCGACACGGCACACGGCACTCCTGCTGCACGGCTACAAGGGGCAGGCGCTCGACATGCTCCACATCGGCTACCTCTACCACCACTGTCTGGGCTACAACATACTGCTGCCCGACCTGCGCACACACGGCCAGAGCGAGGGCACGCACATCCAGATGGGGTGGCACGACCGGCTCGACGCACTGACGTGGGCCGAGGTTGGCGACGCAATGTTTGGCGGAGAGACGTGGATGGTGGTGCACGGCATCAGCATGGGAGCAGCCACGACGATGATGCTTGCCGGCGAAGCAACGCCCTCGTGCGTCAAAGCCTTCGTCGAGGACTGTGGCTACACGAGTGTCTGGGACGAGTTTCGCATCGAGCTACGCAAGCGATACGGCCTGCCGCCCTTCCCAGTCCTGCATTCGAGCAGCCTGCTATGCAAGCTGCGCTACGGCTGGAGCTTCGGCGAGGCAAGCGCCCTCGCACAGGTGGCAAAGTGCTCGAAGCCGATGCTGTTCATTCATGGCGACAACGACGACTTCGTACCTACGTGGATGGCCACGCCGCTCTATGAAGCCATGCGCGGCCCCAAAGCCCTCTGGCTTGCCCCTGGAGTAGCCCATGCCGACGCCTTCTGGACCTTCCCTGACGAATACACCCATCGCGTAGCGCAATTCCTATGCGAAGAACCCTTGGACCCATGAACATTTGCGCTCGGCTTTGCCGCTTGCTACCGCAGGGACGCAAGAACTCTTGAACATTTGAACATTTGAATAATATGAAAAAACATCTTCTCTCGGCGCTCTGTCTCGCCACGCTCCTCTTCCCCAGCCTGCCAGCCATGGCCGAGGACAACCAAGTATCAGGAATCTACGTGGGCGGCCACATCCGTCGCGAACGCCCCGGCACCATCGCAAAGCTGCGCGAGTCGGGCTTCACCTACGTGATTCTCTTCAACGTCCACGTCAACAGCGACGGCACCCTGATGACCGACGGCGAAACCATCTGCAAGGACGGCAAGTACGTATTCGACCAGACGCAGCCGCACTACGTCGAGGACATCCGCCTGCTGAAGACGCAGCCCACCAGCATCAGCCGCATCGAGATTTGCATCGGCGGATGGGGAAACGACTCGTACAACAACATCCAGTCGCTCATCAACAAGAGCGGCACAGGGCGCACCACGATGCTCTATCGCAACTTCAAGGCGCTCATGGAGGCCGTGCCTGGCATCGACGCCGTGAACAACGACGACGAACAGTGCTACGACGTGGCCACAGCCACCAAGTTCCACGTGATGATGTACGATCTGGGCTACAAGACCACCCTCGCCCCCTACACGAGGCAGAGCTTCTGGACCAGCCTCGCCACGAACGTGAACAAGGAGCGCCCGGGTGCCGTCGATCGCGTGATGGTGCAGTGCTACGACGGCGGCGCGTACAACAATCCCCTGTCGTGGAACTTCCCTGGCATCACGCGCCATGCCGGCCGCACCAACTATCAGGACAACTCGGACTTTACGAAGTACACCAGCAAGCTCGAGGAGTGGAAGCAGTCGGGCGCTGCCACGGGTGCCTTCCTGTGGGTGTACAACGACGAGACGTGGAACCTGAACAAGTATGCCGCGGCGATGAACCGCATCTACGTGGCACGCCCTGTGTCGGAGGAGGAGGGCGTCGTCAAGGTCTATACAGCCCAGAAGTACGGCGGCGACTGCTTCGCCCTGCCCTTGGGCTCCCACTCGATGTCCGACCTTGCCGTCTATGGCATTCCCGACAAGGCCATCGCCTCGGTGGAGGTCACGGAAGGCTATCGCGTGAAGATGTACAAGTCGAAGGACTGCTCGGGCTCCTTCTTCCGCACCGACAAG
>JAILBW010000183.1 GCA_024680695.1 Bacteroidaceae bacterium | reverse complement strand
CTCTTCCTGCCCAGTCAGGTGAACATGCTCAACGCACCGGAGTGGATTGCAGACCTCCTGCCGGCCCACGGCCTGACGCTGGTGGCCATCATCGCGGGCATCGTGGCCCTCTTCGTGCTGCTCTACGCCCTGGTTCATGCCATGCTGAGCGCCTGCGGGCTGGTGCCCCCGATGGGTCGCCGCCTCAGCCTTTCGCTGCTGGCTGTAGAACTGATTGCCTTGGTCGTTGCTGCCAGCACAGGCTTCGCCGTCTTTACACATGTGATGGAAGTACAGAAGACGGAGCAGGCCGCACGCGATGAGCAAAGACGGCTGTTGCAGATGCACGACGGCGTCTTCATCCGCGACACCGATTGGGAATACTTTCAGGGGAAGGGCTGGACGCTCGTTGCTCACGACAACTGCAACGAACGCTACACCTCGCGCAGCGAGCACTGGACAGGCGAACGCGACCGCCGCTACCTGGACTCTTACGACGAGCAGCACCGCCAGCGCTACACCGTCATGCACGCCGAGACACTCCAGCCCGGCACCTATCGTCTCACAGCCTGCGGGCGAGCCAACGGCAGCGGAGCCGTCATTTTCCTGACCGACGCCGCGCAGGGCCTCAAGCTCACCGCCGAGATTCCCGCCTGCGACAACCGCGGCGGCGGCATCTGGGAGAAAGCCTGTGCCCAGCGCGACAGCCTGGAACAGCAAGGGGCTCCCGTGCCCGACGACCTGCGCCGCATCGCCGAGGTGAACGACGGCCGAGGCTACGGCTGGAGCCGCATGGAGATAGGGCCGTTCACGCTGAAAGAGACATCCACCGTCTCCTACGGCGTCTCCACCGACCCCGACATCTCGGGCCGCAGCTGGCTGGGACAATGGTTCTCGGCTTGCGACTTTCACCTCGAAGAAATCCGATAAATGCAATTAACAAAAGTATACATCTATGAACAACAAGTTCATTCTCGCCCTTCTGTTCTCCCTCTGCTCCCTGACAGTTATAGCACAGAAGAAGGGAGCAACCGTTTGGAACCGTGTGACGATCGGTTACAGTCAGGCGCGCGACGCCATCCAAGTAAAGCGTGTAACTTTCACGCCCGACAGTACAGACGTCACGCTGCATGTCCGACACAAGAAAGGAGAACAGATAGGCTTCGCATCCAACATCGTATTGAAGGCCGACGGACAGGAATATGCGCTTCGGCATGCTTCCATCCCACTGGATGCTTCCTATACGATGCCTGACGACACACTGAACGTCACGATGACCTTCGCGCCCCTGCCACTGACCACATGGCGGTTCGACTTCGAATGGCCCGGAGCGCTCCAGATACGTAGTATCCACAGTAGCGACCACCTGCCCGCAGGCCTCACGGATACCTACTGGCGCTGTGAAGCGACAGGCGACTGGCTCATCGGTTTTGCCGAGAACCACGTTATATACAAAAATAAGGTATGGGACATCGCAAGCCGGACGGAACGTAAGGACGCCTATGTGCTGACGCTCTCCGACGGTACGACGGTAAAGGTGGGAAAACTGAAGAAAGGCCTCCGCACCATCGCCTTCGGCAAGGAGAAGCCCGTAGCATGTAGCCCCATCACCACACAGACGCTGCCCGACTATCCCACCAGCGATACGCGCTCGGGGTTCGTTGATAATGGATACAGCGCGGCGGATAGCGTGACCATCATCGGATGGGCGAAGGACATGCCCGAGCACGAATGGCAGAAGAGCCACGAGTTCGAGGTAATCTTCCAGCACCTCATCCACGACCAGCAGGAGACAGCCTTTGCCAAGATGGACTCGCTGGGCCGCTTCACGCTCAGGATGCCGCTACTCAACACAACGGATGTATTCCTCGACTGGCACCGCTCGCACATAGCCAGCGTCCTAGAGCCAGACAAAACCTACTTTCTGCTCATTGACTACGCCACAGGTCAGCAGCTGTGGATGGGCGACGATGTGCGGGTGCAGAATGAGATGATGACACATCCTTTGCTGTGGGAGCGGGCAGATATGTATCGCGTGCCGGACGGCGAACTGGATGCCATGAAGTTCTGGGCCGAGACCGACAGCGTCCGGCTGCAGCAGACGGAAAGTCTCCGGCAACTGACGGAGAGCCACCCGATGCTCTCGCAGCGCTACGTGGAATTCGCCGAGGGCCATTATCTGACCAACCAGGCCGAGACAATGATGCAGGCACGCTTCCGTGTGGCCGGGCGCTATCTGCTGCCCGAATACATGCATTTCGTGGGGCGCGAGCTGTGGCAGAAGGCTCCCCGGCCCTACACGCTCCACCGCGACTTTTCCACCTTCATGCGCGACTATCTCGACCAACTGAAGGAAGAGAAGCAAAAGGAACAGCAGAATAGCGGCGGAGCCGAAGACGTGGCGACAACCATCCTACGCATGGAGCGACAGGGCAGGTGCACGTTGACGGACGAGGAGCATCAGGCGCTCGGCCAGTTTGCCGAACAGCAGAAGAAACTCTTCGCCGACCTGAAATCCGCACAGACCACGGAGGAGAGAAATGCCATCGTCAGCGCATTCAACCAGCAGGAAGCCGTCACCCGCATAATGCCGCTGCTGCAGCGACTGGGCACAGCGTTGCAGAACGAAATGAACCTCAACGAGTATCGCACGATGTTGGCCGTCATCGACTCCGTGGGCTGCGACCGCACGCTGCGCGACATTCACCTGGCCCGCCTCATGTGCCGCAACATCGACCGGCGGCGCAAGCCCCTCATGCCCGAAGAACTCAGCCTGCTGGAGAGTGAAGTGCAGTTGCCTTCGGCCCGCGCCGCAGTGGAGGAAATGAACGACAAGTACCTGGCCATTCAGCAGCGTGACGTCCAGCAGGACAACCTGAAGACAAACGAAGACATGGCCGGCATGAGCGACGGCGAGCAGATACTGCGCAAGATCACCGAACCCTATCAGGGCAAGATTATTCTGCTCGACGTGTGGGGTACATGGTGCGGCCCCTGCAAGGCAGCCCTTGCCCATTCGCAGGAAGAATACGAGCGGCTCAAGGACTTCGACCTCGTCTTTCTCTACCTGGCCAACAACAGTCCGGACGAATCGTGGAAGAACGTCATCAAGGAATACAACGTGACGGGGCCGAACGTAGTGCACTACAACCTCCCCGCCGAGCAGCAGAGTGCTGTGGAGCACTTCCTCGGGGTAACAGGCTTCCCCACCTATAAGATTATCGACCGCCAGGGCCAGGTGCTCGACGTAAATGCCGACCCGCGCAACCTCGAAGCCCTCGCCCGCCTGCTGGAGGATATACGATAAGGAAAAAAGGGTTAGTGGAAAGGAACACTCATACTCACTTTTAACAGGGCAGGTGAAAGAAATGAGGTATCGAAGAATTTTCCATAGATAGCCTGCCCAACGTGCCGAGCCGCTGTGAAGCAGTTCGGCGCGCCTTTATTAGTATGAAAAAGGTACTTCCGCTCGGAAAAAACAAAAGAATTTGGTTTTTCGCTCGCTTATTCGTACCTTTGCAGCCGTTATGAAGGACATTGACATCGTATATAAGTTTCTGCGCGACATTGCTGCACACAACGACCGCGCATGGTTTGCGGCTCACCGCGACGAGTATGACCGCGCCCGCGCCATCTTCGAGGGGATGGCCGAGCAGGTTATCGCGGGGCTTGCCATCATCGACCCTTCGGTGGCCCATCTCGGGGTGAAGGACTGCACCTACCGTTTCTATCGCGACACTCGCTTCAGCGAGGATAAGTCGCCCTACAAGCGACACTTCGGCCTCTACGTGGCGGCCCACGGCAAGAAGGCCTTTCACGGCGGATACTACCTGCACATCGAGCCCGAGGCCTGCATGATTGCCGGTGGTGCCTACTGCCTGCCGGCAAACATTCTGCGCGCCGTGCGCCAGAGCATCGTGGACGAGATCGACGAGTTTCGTAGCATCGTGGAGGCGACCGAGTTCCACAGCCTCTTCCCCACCCTGGGCATGGACCGCGTGAAGACCGTCCCCAAGGGCTTCTCCCGCGACTTCCCCTTCCCCGACTACATCCGCCCGAAGGACTACTCGATTGCCTCGCCCATCCCCGACGACTTCCTGCGCCAGAGCAACTGGCTACAGCAGACTCTCCACGCCTTCGAGGTGATGAAGCCCTTCCTCAACTTCATCAACTACGCCATCGACGAGTTCGAGTAGCTCAGGGCTGAATGACGGTGTCGGTGCTCTCGGAATCGCCGTTCGTCAGCGTATTCCAGATGATAATTCTCCCGTCGCCGTCACGCTCCATTTTCTGGATGTCGATGATGCTGTTGCCCCGATATTGGTGGCTGATATGCCCAAAGTTGCTGCCACTGTCGCGGATGGTGAAGCGTCCGCTGCTGCCCTCGACGGCAGTGGCCACGGACTCGGCCTCGCAGTGTGAGAAATCGTTGGCGCCGGAGTTGATGACTCCGCCGCACCCGTCGTTGTAGATGCGGAAGATGGTCTTCTCGTAGTTGATGCCCACCTGATCGACCTCGATGTTGTCCACCACCACATTGTTCACGAAACTGACGTTCATGCCTCGGTCGCCGCTCTCGCGCACATAGAGGATGCCCGAGCCGGGCAGGCTGGTGTCCTGCCAGCGCTCGCAGCGGGCGCCGCGACAGAAGGTGTTGCCCGAGATGTTGATGCAGTTGATGCTGGGCTTGTGCAGTTCGGAGTCTATCAGCCAGTTGTCGGACGACTTCTCGTTGAAGAGCATGATGCAGCTGTGCGTGGCAGCATCGAAGATGCAGTTCTCGAGGTTGAAGATGATGCAGGCTTCGTCGATAATCAGGTGGATGAAGTTGAACTCGAACTTGCAGTCGAGGAAGCGCACCATGCCACCACCCTTCACGACCGCGCCGGCCCCTGTCTGGCGAAGGCGGTCGGGCATGGAGTCGTCAATGCCATGCGCCTGAATGTTGTAGTTGAGCATATTCGTATTGAAGTGGCAGTCCTGGCAGATGTAGTCGGAGGTCCAAGCCGTGAACAGCCCGAAGCGGCATGCACTGAAGTAAGTGCCTTTTATCTTCTCGATATATCGTCCGACGGCACGAATGCCGTAGGTGAAGCCCACAAACGAGCAGTCGAAGATGGCATCGATGGCACCCGCGTCGGTCTTCATCATGATGCCGCAGGTCTGCAGCGGATGCCCGTCGGGACCGTCTTTGTCGTGGGTATTCCCGCTGACGTAGAGCGTCGCGTCGCCCACCACGCTGATGCCGAACATGCTGAGGCAACCTCCCGGACTGAAGGCGATGGCATTGATGGGGGAGGTGGTCCTGAAACCGTAGTGGGCGTTTCCCAGCATGGTGGCATAGACGCTCTCGCTCCAGTCCAGGCCGCGAAACAGGACGCGACGGCCTATCGTGATGGTGTGGCCGATGGGATAGAGTGCATCCACCACCACAACGGCGCGCGAGACGCTGACCACATCGTTGATGATGGCGGAGTTGTCACTGAGGGCTGGGGAGGCACCAAACCAGGAGAGTGTGACTTCCTGGTTCGAGAGCCGTCCGCTGTAGGCGCATTCCGCGAAGCGCACCAAGCCGTCGAGGTGGGTGTCGTCAAACACCACAGTGCCGTTCCTGATGATACCGCCATTGAATCGCAGCACACATTCGGGGGGTATGGTCAGCGTCTGGCCGCCGAGGTCGATGGTGTCCTGTATCTCATAGATGGTACGCTCCGACTTCATTTGTGCTTCGGGCGCGGCACTCGGATCGACAAGGACGCATCCCTGGGCGCAGAGCAGGGCGGGCTGGCATGTCAAATACAGAAGTATCAATAGGTTCAAAACGTTCTTCATCGGGCAGAATACTTAGTCATGTTATCCATTTCGCCGCGAAGTTAGCACAAAAAGCTGATATCCGCAAAAGATTTGTGGGATAAAAGAGTTCAAGAGTTCAAGGGTTCAAAGGTTCAAGGGTTAAATGGTGTTAAACATGTCGTGCCGCACTTGCCATTGTGGCGAATTATGCGTATATTTGCAGTTGAGATCTGAGAATTCGCTATGAAACGATACATCACCTTCATGCTCGCCATACTGGCTTCCCTGTCGATGAGTGCCGACGGACTTGCTCCCGTTCCCTTTGACGCCCAGCTGATGCAGGGTTCGCTGGATATGCGGCTGCGCCTCAACATGCAACGACTGGGCGAGGAGAAGTACCAGCCGGACAACGTATTCCTCACCATGCAGCAGAGCGGCGACTGGCCGGGCGACACTGAGGGTCGCACCATCCTGGCACTGACGCTCGACGCTCAGGCACTGCACTCGGCGTCGCCCAATCTGGAGGAGATCCTGCGCCGCCTGCCTGCCCATCTGAACGAACGCGGCTACATGGGCCCCGTCTTCCCGGACATCATCCACGAACAGCAGCTCTCGGGCAACGGATGGATGCTGCGCGGACTGTGCGAATACTACGAGTGGAAGCACGAAGCGCAAATACTCGCAATGATAAGCCGCATGGCTCGCGGCCTCTTCCTGCCCTGGAAGGGGCACTTCTCCTCCTACCCCGTCCGCCCGGAGGACCGCAAGCAGGATGTCGGCGCAGCCAGCGGCGAAACGGTGGGACAGATAGGCCGCTGGCAACTGTCAAGCGATGTGGGCTGCCTCTTTATCGGTATGGACGGACTCATCCATGCCTACGCAGTGACGCGGGACGAGGACCTGCGCCCCGTCATTGACGAACTCATCAACTGCTTCCTCGGCATCGACCTGCTGGCCATCAAGGCGCAGACCCATGCCACACTGACGGCCCTGCGCGGCCTGCTGCGCTATGCGGCACTGACCGGCGAGCGCCGACTGGTGGACGAGGCTGCAAAGCGATTCCAGCTCTACACCGAGTATGGCATGGCGGAGAACTTTGGCAACTACAACTGGTTTCGCCGCTACGACACCTGGACGGAGCCCTGCGCCATCGTGGACAGTTACCTGCTGGCTGTTCAGCTGTGGCAGCAGACGCGAAACGTCGCCTACCTCGAATGGGCCGAGCAGATATACTTCAATGCCCTGTGCCATGGTCAGCGGCAAAACGGCGGCTTTGGCTGCGACAACTGCCCCGGCCGGGGAAGCGGTACACCCAACCTGAAGGTGAACATCCCCGAGGCCCATTGGTGCTGCACCATGCGCGGTGCCGAGGGACTGAGCAACGCAGCGCGATACAGCATGCAGCAGAGCGGCGATACACTCTTCTTCCCCTTCTATCGTCCGGCCACCTTCAAGGCAGGCATCGGAAAGCAGCGTGTCGAAGTCAGCGAACACACTCAGTATCCCTTCGACGGCGCGGTGCAGTTCTCCCTCTACATGGCAAAGCCCTGCCGCATGACGCTCTGCTTTCCGCACTATGCCTGGATGCAGGACATCGAGGTGCAGCTGAATGGAAAACCGGCAAAGGCAGAGGAATGCGGCGGCTTCCTGATGCTGACGCGAAAGTTCCGTCAGGTGGACCACATCGGCATTCACTTCCGCCTGGCCGACCGCGACCTGCCGCTGCTCAATGCCGAGAATGCACTGCCTGAAGCGAGACGTCGAATCCAGCATGGTCCGCTGCTGATGGGGCGTCGGGAGGGCAGCGATGTGATGCAACCAGTGTGGCATCTGATGGACAGCACCGTCTGGGACACCAACGACAGCGGCCTCCGCATCCTGTTCGAATAGGGGTTGAGTAACCATCTGCGGCCGCACCGTCTCCTGCTTGCTGCCGCATCCCTTCCTGCTTGCTGTCGCATCCCTTCCTGCTTGCTGTCGCACCGTCTCCTGCTTGCTGTCGCATCCGTCCCTGCTTGCTGTCGCATCCGTCCCTGCTTGCTGTCGCATCGTCTCCCGCTTGCTTTTGTGGCGCATTTTTTGCATTTGACTATCGTCGAGCCTGCTCACACTCAGCATAGCTCAAATGCGATTTGGCTCTGCTCTCGCTTACTCGCCGCCTTTGCATTTTGCATTTTGCAAATAGCATTTAGTATATTGTCTGTCGCACCTTCTCGCTTTCCTCTGTAGCGCATTAGTGCAAATAAAGGTCTAAAAACGACATTTTCTTGTTAAATATTTGCAGGCGTTGAGAAAAATATGTACTTTTGCAGCGGATAACTGTATGTTTATTCGTACGATGAGGTTTGTGCGGAGGAATAAAATGTCAATGACAAGAAACCAAACCATTATAAATTATCGCATGAAAAAGAAAATCTACCTAATGATTCTGTCGATGGTATGCAGCGTTTCTGCATGGGCGCAGGACGACCCACTGGCACAGCTCACCATCGTGGATGGCGTAGCGCAGATCGCTACTGCCGCCGACTTGGAAAACTTCGCGCAGGCCGTGAAAGCCGGCAACCTGGACTTGAACGCTGTGCTGACAGCCGACATCGCCGAATACACCGGACCGGCCCTTACGGCTGACGGATCGGCGAACGCCTACAAAGGCACGTTTGACGGTCAGTATCACACAATTAACATCGACATGACATCAACGGGCCAGAACGACGGTCTGTTCCGTGCGTTGAGCGGTACGGTGAAGAATCTGCACGTAAGCGGCCACTATACTGCATCCTACAATCGTGTGGGTGTCATCTGTGGCGAGATCTTCGGCGGCACGATTGAATACTGCTGGGTGTCGGCCGACATCGCAGCCACGTTTGGCGGTGACGGTGCCATCTCGGGTATCTGCGGACGAGCCAGTGCCTCAGGCAGCATGATCCGCAACTGTGTCTTCACGGGCAACGTGGATAGCGGCGATACGGGTACTTACAACTGCGCCGGCATCGTGGGCTGGTGTGCCAACGTCATCGACATCCAGAACTGCGTCGTGTCCGGCACCTTCAATACAAACCACCTGTCGGGAAATGCGCGTCCGCTTGCGCGCTATGACGATGCCAACAACACGAATGCCAAGTGCGTGAACTGCTACTATGTAGATCCCAATGGCGATAAAACGCAACCCGGCGCCGAACAGGTGACCAGTGAGCAGATGGCCAGCGGCGAAGTGGGCTACAAGCTGAATGGCGACCAGACGTCCTTCGTTTGGTTCCAGAATCTGGAGGGAGACGATATCGACCCCGCGCCGGTGCCGTTCCCCACCCACAAGACCATCTACGCTGCAGGCAACCTGAACTGCGTGGGACAGAGTGCCGACGACTCGCCCCTTACCTATTCGAACACGAAGACGCAGGATCTTCCGCCCCACGACTATGTCGATGGCGTCTGCATCGTTTGCGGCAAGGCCGATCCGAGCGTGGCGGAGATGGTGGATGGCTACTACCTGCTTTCCACGCCCGAGCAGCTTATCTGGTTTGCTGCCAAGGTGAATGGCGGCGACACGAAGGCCAACGCAAAGCTTGTCGAGGACATCGACCTGACGGCCTATACCGACCGATTCCCCACGATAGGAACCTCCACAAACCGCTACGCCGGCACCTTCGACGGGCAGTTCCATACCATCACCATCGACCTCGTGGCCACTGAGGCCAGCTACGGATTTTTCCGCTATCTGGCCGGCACGGTGAAGAACCTGCACATCGATGGCAATCTGGATGCCGCCTTCAACAAGGTGGGTGTCTTTGCCGGTGAGATGTTCGGTGCCACCATCGAGCGCTGCTGGAGTTCGGTGAATATCGCAGCGACGTTTGCCGGTGACGGCGCCATTGCCGGTATCGCTGGCCGCAGCAGTGCCGACGGCAACACGATTCGCAACTGCGCCTTCACGGGCGACATTCGCGGTGTGGCATACAACTGCGCCGGTATCGTAGGCTGGTGCGCAAACCTCATCAACATCGAGAACTGTATGGTAATCGCTACGTTCGACACCGACCACAGCCAGGGCAATGCCCGCCCGATAGCCCGTCATGCCGACGACAATACGAATGCCAACTGCGTGAACTGCTACTACGTCGACAAGAACGGCGATAAGGGTAATGCCGGTGCTACTCAGGTGACGCTGGAACAAGTGGCCAGCGGCGAGGTGGCCTACAAGCTGAACGGCGACCAGTCGGTGATCACTTGGTTCCAGAAGCTTGAGGAAGAAGAATTCCCCACGCCGATGAACGGCGAAGCCATCGTCTATAATATATATAATGTATATGGCAACGCCTACGATGCTGCAAGCTTCAAGGAGTATGCCGACCGTGTCATTGAGGCTGAGGAGAAACTCTGCGACGAGGCACTGGCACAGGCCATCCTCGTGGACGAGTACCGTGCACTTGTGGCTGCATTGGCCAACATTTCGACAATCGAAGACCTCTCGGCTGCCTGCCTCCAGAACAGCGCCACCCGCGATGCGCTGCTGGCAAGTGCTGCCGCCTATGCGGCATATAAGGCCAAGGTGGAGGAGGTGCAGGCCTATCTCGAGGCACATCCCGAACTGCAAAACGAGAAGCGCACCGAGCTGGAAGACTATCTGAATGGTTTCGGCGAACCCACTGAGGACTTCCCCAACGGACAGGCTCAGTTCATCCTTGACGAGCGTGCGCTGAATGCGGAGGAAATCGCCATTGAGACCTTGAAGGTCGACCGAATGCTGGAGCAGGCCATCCTGTTCTCGCCCACCTCGGGCACCTACGTGACGCGTCTGCTCGTGAACCCCGACTTCTCCGACGGCTTCAACGGCTGGCAAGGCAAGGTGGCCACCGGGGCTGGCTCTTCGCCCTCGAACAGCATGCGCGCTGCCGAGTGCTACAACAGCACGATGGATATGTATCAGACGCTCACAAACCTCGAGAACGGAGTGTATGAGCTGCAGATAAACGGTGCCTATCGTCCTTATCCCGGCGAAGACCTCCGCAACACCAACTATGCGGCAACGTTCTATGCCAACGATGTGCAGAACTACTTCATGGCCAACATCGAGGGCATGATTCCCGCTGCCGAGGCTGTGGATGGCTTCAACTGCCACATCACCGGCGACGTTCCCGACTTCGTCATCGAGAGTATGGAGGGTGCGGTCGAGGGCTACACCGTGCATGGCATCATCGGCTGCTGCAACGCCTTCGAGGCCGGCCGCTACTTCAACAGTGTGCTGGTGAATGTCACCGACGGTACGCTCACCGTGGGCATCCGCCAGCCCAGCACAGGCTTCCAGCCCGAGTGGCTTGGCTTCGGAAACATCCAGCTCATCTATCACGGCACGATGGACGAAGCCAATGAGGGTCTGGACCGCGTACTCGAATCAATGTCGGCGCGCGCCAACACCATCGCCAATGACTATGAGTTCAGCATGGGCGACGACTATGCCAACTATCCGAATCTCTCGCAGGCGTTGAAGGACGAACTGAACGCCACCATACAGGCCGTAGAGACAACCTCCGACGCCAGTGCGAAGTATGCGCTCGTCGTGAAGTTCTCGGAGCTCTTCCAGCAAGTGTTCGAGTGCAAGAAGGCTTACGTCAACCTGCTGAAGCAGACCGACGAACTCTACAACCTTGTATCTGCACTCGGCGAACTGCTCACCAACGATCAGATAGATGAGGTCTATAAGCTCATCGAACGCCTCGAGGCGATGTATATCGACGGCACTGCCAGCATCGAAGAGGCGCTCACCGACTATGTAGGTGCGCTCAGCTTCACGCTCCAGCAGAAGGATGGCATCTACCAGATCGGCACACCGGCCGACCTCGTACTCTTCGCTACGAAGGTAAACGGCGGCGAGAACAAGGCAAATGCCGTGCTGACGGCTGACATCAACATGGACAGATTCGAGTCGTACTTCGTACCCATCGCCTCCAACGCATCGGCCGACACCTATTATGCCGGCACCTTCGACGGACAGTACCATACGATTACGCTCAACTGGTCCACACCCGACCAGAACTACGGCATCTTCCGTGCTCTGAGCGGTACGGTGAAGAACCTGCATGTCGCAGGAACCCTCGAGGCATTGAGCACCCGCACCGGCGCCATCGTCGGCGAGAGCTTCGCCGGCACGATCGAGAACTGCTGGTCGTCGGTGGACATCACCACCAATGTGAACAACAATGCCACAGCAGGTATCCTGGGACGCAGCAGTGCCGACGGCACCATCGTGCGTAACTGCATCTACTCCGGCAACATCACTGGTGGCGAGAATGCCTCGAACTGCGCCGGCATCATCGGCTACTCGTCGAGCACCTCGACGGTGACCAACTGCTTGGTTACGGGAACCATTACGACGGGCATAAAGGAAGCTGGCTACATCATCGCCCGCAACGCAGGCCAGGCTACCTGCTCGAACTGCTACTTCGTCACTCCCTACGAGGGCACCAATGCCGGCGCCACTCAGGTGACGATGGAACAGGTGACCAGCGGCGAGGTCTGCTTCCTGCTCAACGGCGACCAGAAGCTCATCCAGTGGACACAGACGCTGGCCGAGAGCACAGTGCCCGTGCCCTTCACGAACCAGAGCGTTGTCTATATCCACGGCAATCTGAACTGCGACGGTGTGACGCTCATCGACGGTGAGGCCACCTACGCCAACGAGCCTTGCACCACCATCGCTCCCCACACCTTCGTGGACGGTGTCTGCGTAGTGTGCGGTGCAGCCAATCCGGATATGGCCGACCTCGTGGACGGCTACTACCTGCTCGACACTCCCGAGAAGCTGCTCTGGTTTGCAGCCAAGGTGAACGCCGGCGAGAACAGCATCAACGCCAAGCTGACCGCCGACATCGACTTGACCAGCGTTGAGGACAAGTTCGTGCCCGTCGGCACCAGCACCTTCCACTACGCCGGAATCTTCGACGGCCAGTACCACACCATCAACGTGAACTTCACGGCCACCGCTTCCAGCTACGGATTCTTCCGCTTCGTAGACGGCACCATCCGCAACCTCCACATGAGCGGAACCTATGTGGCTGCCTTCAACAAGACCGGTGTCATCTGCGGCGAGCTCTTCGGCGGACTCATCGAGAACTGCTGGGTATCGTCGGACATTCAGGCGGTCTATAACGGCGATGCTGCCACCGCAGCTATTGCAGGTCGTGGCAGCAAGGACGGCAGCATCATCCGCAACTGCCTCTTCACCGGCACCATCGACCAGGGCGAGACGACCACTTGGAACTGCGCAAGCATCATGGGATGGTCCGGCAACAAGTCGACCATCGAGAACTGCCTCACCACCGCTACCATCAACGTCGATGTGAGTCAGGGCAATGCCTACATCATCGCTCGCAACCCCGGCAACCTCACCATCAAGAACTGCTACTTCGTGAATGCCTACGGCGACGTAAACGACGGCGCTACCCAGGTGACGGGGGAGCAGGTGGCCAGCGGCGAGGTGTGCTACTTGCTGAACGGCGACCAGTCCGTAATCCAGTGGACACAGAAGCTCGGCGAGGAGAGCACACCGCTGCCATTCCCCACCAGCAGTGTGGTGACGAGGAACGACGACGGCACCTACGGCAATGGCACTGGCGTCGAGATGGTTCAAGAGTTCAAGAGTGCAAGAGTTCAAGGCATCTACGACCTCAGCGGCCGCAGACTCGACAATGGTCAATGTTCAATGGTCAATGGTCAATTGCCGAAGGGCATCTACATCATCAATGGCAAGAAGGTTGTTGTAAAATAACTGGATGACAATTCCGGAGGGGGTGTGTGACGAATAAAAGACACACACCCTCCTCCTTTTTCTTTTCACTCACCTGTAATCGAAAGAACATGTCAAAGCGAATCCTCTTCTTCACCGCCTGTGCGTTGCTCTTGTCAGGCTGCAAGGAGCATATCGACGAGTCGGCCCGCTATGTATTCAAGGAGTCCACCATCTGGGGCTACCTGCAGAATCACGAGGAATACAGCGAATACTGCCAATTGCTGCAGAAGACGCCCGTAAGCAAGCAGAGCGAATCGACACTCCACCAGTTGCTCGCCGCGCGAGGCAACTACACCGTGTTTGCCCCGACCAACGACGCCATTCAGGCCTATCTGCAGTCGCTCGTGAGCAAAGGCAAGCTGAGCGAGCCTTCGTGGGATGCCTTTCCCGACAGCGCCATGCTCGATTCGATACGTAAGGTGGTGGCATACAACAGCATCATCGACGGCGGCGACGAGGAGTTCTACATGACTTACGACTTCCCGCAGGTGAGCAACGGTGAGTTTGGGCGGGCCAATATGCGCGACCTGAAGCTGAGCGTTTACTACGTCACCAAGTTCCCCGACAGCATCTACATCAACCGCTCGTGCCCGGTGAACGAACGCAACCGCAACATCCGTGCGCTCAATGGCATTATCCACCAGATGGAGAAGGTGATTGCCCCCGACGAGCGTTCGATGGCCGAACTGATGGCTACCTACATGCGGGGCGACATGGAGGGATTCCTCGTGATGGCCAAGCTGTGCGAAGCCTGCGGCCTGCTGGATACGCTCTCGAAGGTGCGCGACGAGGTGTACGAAGACCTCTACCAGCGCGGCATCATCAGTCCCCGCACCCCTGCAGGCGGACTGGCCACGATGGATGGCGGCTATTCCTACGCCCCCCAGCACCGCAAGTACGGCTTCACCATCTTTGCCGAGCCCGACTCGTTCTGGGTGGAGAAACTGGGAAAGCAGCCCCGCGACATCACTCCCGCCGACGTACAGGCCTGGGTGCAGCAGCAGAACTACTATCCCGACGCAGTGGCCAACACCGACTACACCAACCCCAGCAACCTCCTCTACCAGTGGACCACCTACCATGTCATCCCCTTCAAGCTGTCGCCCGACCGCCTCACCTTCCACTACTGCGAGCTGGGCTACGACTACGTCTCCAATCCGCTTCGGTACACCATTCCCGTGATGGAGTACTACGTCACGCTGGGCAAGCGCCGACTGCTGAAGGTGTATGAAAGCCCCGAGTCGGACGGCATCTTCCTGAACCGTTTCCCCATCATCGACAATGCCCGTCGTGGCACCGGACACGAGATTGGCTGCGACGCCGACAAACTCGGTGTGCGCATTTTCAGGGAAGACCCCACGCTCGAGACACGCTCGACAGTCAACGGCTTCCTGTATCGCATCGATACGCCGATAGCCTACGACGAGGCCACTCGCACCAACCTCGGCAAGCAGCGCATTCGCATGGACTGCATGAGCTGGTTCCCCGAGGCCATGAACAACGACATCCGCCGCGTTGCACTCACCGACGCACCCCACCAGTGGGTACACTTCCCCTGCGACACGGAGTACAAGTATCTCGACAACCTCTCGATTAACGAGGGCTCCAACTTCGTCTATTACAACGTCTATGGCTACGGATTCGGAAGCTACTGCGGCGACGAGGTGAAGTGCGTCGGGCGTTGGGAGCTGATGTTCACCCTGCCGCCAGTGCCCCGCCGGGGAACCTACGAGGTGCGCTACCGAGTGCTCTCGAACGACAACCGCGGCGTGGCCCAGCTCTACTTCGGCGACGACCCCCACAACCTGCCCGTGACAGGTATTCCCGTCGATCTCACCATGGGTGGCGAAGACCCGCGTACCGGCTGGCGCGAGGACCTTGACAACGACGATGCATTCAACGACGAGACCGACAAGCAGATGCGCTCCAAGGGGTTCATGAAGGGCGAACTGGCTATCTATCGCAAGAACGTGAGCGCAAACTCGCGGGAGAACAAGAGCAGCAACATCGTCCGGCACATCGTGACGCGCCAGACGCTCGATCCCGACAAGACTTACTACATCAAGTTCAAGACCGTGCTCGACCGCACCACAGCCGAGTTCTACATGGACGGACTGGAATACTGCCCGAAGGAAATCTACGACAATCCCTATGAGCCAGAGGATATTTGGTAGTGCAACATGGCGTACTGTGTGGCTGGCAGGCCTGCTTGCCCTGTGCGCCTCAGGCGTGCATTCGCAGCCGCGCTTTGGCCGTGCCCACGGACTCTTCCGTTCCAAGTTCATGATGAAGATCACCAAGTCCGACTCTCAGGCCGAGGTGCGCTACACCACCGACGGCAGTGAGCCGACGGCCTCGAGCACGCTCTACAGCTCCATGCTCAGCATCGACAGGACCCTCGTCCTGCGAGCTGCCGAGTTCAAGGACGGAGTGCGCACTTCCGACATCACGACGGCATCCTACATCTTCCCCCTCGACGTACTGCAGCAGCCCAACAACCCCGAGGGCTATCCCTCGACGTGGGGCAGCTACACCTCCATCAGCGGTACGGCAATTGCCGACTACGAGATGGACCCCGAAATGACATCCGACTCGCGACTCGCCAACCGCATCACCCAAGGCCTGTACTCGCTGCCAGTCCTCTCCATCGTCACCGACCGCGGCAACCTCTTCAGCAAGACCAAGAGTGCCACCACCGGCGGCATCTACATCTTCACCGGCACGTCCGACAGCAACGGACGGGGCTGGGAGCGACCGGCATCCATCGAACTCTTCGGAGGCGAAGAGGCACACGACCTTACCTCCACCTGTGCCCTGAAGCTGCACGGCGGACAGGGACGCGTACCCGAGAAGAACCCGAAGCACTCCTTCCGGCTCGTCTTCAAGAGCGAATACGGCCCCAGCAAACTCGAATACCCCATCTACGGACAGCGAGGCGTCGAGGAATACAACTCCCTCATCGTCCGCACCTTCTACAACTACTCCTGGCTGCATACCGACGAGACACAGCGCACCCGGGCACAGTACACCCGCGACCTCTGGGCACGTCGCATGCAGTTCCTGATGGGTCACCCCTCCAGCGACGGCATCTATGTCCACGTCTTCCTGAACGGACTCTACTGGGGGATGTACAACCTCACGGAGCGCATCGACGACAGCTATGGCAAGTATCACTTCGGCGGACGGAAGGAGGACTACGATATCGTAAAGCGCGAGGATGCACTCGAGACCACCGACGGCACCCTCGACCGCTGGCGGGAAATGGTGGCCCTCTCCGAGAAAGCCGCCGACAACCGTTACTATCAGATGCTCATCGGCCAGCTGCCAGTCAGCGACGACCGCGGCCCCGATCAGTTTCTCGATGCGGAGAACCTGATCGACTACATGCTCATCAATCAGTACATGGGCAACCTCGACTGGGACCACCACAACTGGATAGCCTTCTGCAACCGGAAGCATGCCACACAGGGCTTCCGCTTCATCTGCTGGGACTCCGAGAACACGCTCAGCAACCCCTCGACCAACGTCCTCTCCGTGAACAACCGCGACTGCCCCACCTACATCTTCAACAACCTGATGAAGAACCGCGAGTTCCAGCGACTCTACATCGACCATGCCTACAGGCATCTCTCGCCCGGCGGACTGCTCAGCGAGGAACCGGCACAGGCACTCTGGGACAGCCTCTACAACGTCCTTTCCCTGGCACTCTACGACGAGGCCGCCCGCTGGGGTGACTATCGCCGCGATGTCCACCCCTATTCGAGCAAGGGCAAACTCTATATGGTGGACGACCAGTATGCCGCCGAGCGCAGCCGAATGCTGAAGGACTTCTTCCCCTCGCGCACCACCACACTCATCAAGACCCTACGCGCCAAGGGCTGGTATTCCGACATCACGCCTCCCAGTTTCCTTGTCAATGGCGAGACTCCTGCCGGCGACACACTCCGGTGGGACGATGCACTCACCCTCAGCGGAGGCTCCTTCATCCTCTACACTTCCGATGGCTCCAACCCAGTCACCTGGCTCATCTCGTCCAGCGGCTCCAAGACCGCCTCGGCATCCACCTACCTCGGCGAGAACCTGCTCGACGCCTTTGCCGGGCACGAGGGCTGGGTCACTTTCCGCGCCATCCTCAAGTCGGGCAGCGACTGGAGCCCCACCGTCCAGCGCCGTTTCTACCTCACATCGGGCACAGGCGTAGAGATGGCTCAAGGGTTCGAGAATCCAAGAGTTCAAGGCATCTACGACCTCAGCGGCCACAAAATCGCCAATGGTCCGTCGTCAATGGTCAATGGTTAATCGTCAATGGTCAATGGTCCGTCGTCAATGGTCAATGGTCAACTGCCAAAGGGAATCTACATTATCAACGGAAAGAAGGTCGTAAAATAATAAAAACTCAAGAATGTTGAAAACATCTATCACATCTATCACATCTATCACAAACCCGCTGCTGTAAAGGGATTCTGGAGTGATAGATGGTGTGATAGATGTGATAGATGATTGCCAAAAAGGGGATCCCACACGCATTTTGGGGTCGGAATTCGCGAAAAAAAGCGTTTTTAAACGCAATTCTGAACGAATTTTTGGGATTTCGGAGGCGATCTTGCACAAATGAATGGTATTTCGAATGCTTTTTCGTGCATATTAACTCCGGCACACGAGCGATGCAACCCGTTTTACATACTTCTACATCAGCTG